>SLCI01000038.1 GCA_007125875.1 Kiritimatiellia bacterium
ATAGACCGAAAAGTACTGGACACTGGTATAAGATTTTTCCAAAGCAGACAGCACCTGCAATTGGATAGAAAAAGGCCCGGCTCATTGCTGAGCCGGGCCTTTTAGTATTTTCGCCTACTGGATCAGGATTAGCCTTTGATGGCAGCCTGTGCAGCGGCCAATCGCGCGATCGGCACGCGGTATGGCGAGCAGCTCACGTAGTTCAAGCCAATCTTGGCACAGAACTTGACGCTGGCCGGGTCGCCACCATGCTCACCGCAGATACCGCATTTCAGACCAGGCTTCGTATCGCGACCTTTACGGACGCCCATCTCAACCAACTGTCCGACACCGGACACATCGATTGACTGGAACGGGTCGTGGGTCAGAATCTTCTCGTTCAGGTAATCGGGCAAGAAGGTTCCGATATCATCACGACTATAGCCAAAGGTCATCTGTGTTAGATCGTTGGTACCGAAGCTGAAGAAGTCGGCTGATTCAGCAACTTCATCGGCTGTCAACGCAGCACGCGGGATTTCAATCATCGTTCCGACCAAGTATTTCAGTTTGGACTTCTTGGCCTTAATGATGCCGTCCGCAACTTCGCGAATCAGGTCTCCCAAGTAATCCAGCTCAGCCTTGGTTCCGATCAACGGCACCATGATCTCAGGAATTACTTTGGTTTTGCGACGCTTTTCAATATTGATAGCGGCTTCGATGATGGCTCGGGTCTGCATCACGCAGAGTTCCGGGTAGGTGATCGACAAGCGGCAACCACGGTGACCCAGCATCGGATTGAATTCGTGCAGTTGTTGTACACGATCCGCGACAAACTCTTTCGGAATCTCGAGGCGCTGCGCCATTTCCGCCTGATCGCTGGCACCGTGCGGCACGAACTCATGCAGCGGCGGATCCAGCAAACGGATGGTGACTGGCAAGCCCTTCATGGCCGTGAAGATGCCCTCGAAGTCCTTGCGTTGGTAAGGCAACAACTTAGACAAGGCCTTCTCACGGCCTTTCTTGTTGTCAGCCAAGATGAATTCGCGAATCGCCCAGATACGGTCGCCTTCAAAGAACATGTGTTCTGTGCGGCAAAGACCAATACCTTCAGCGCCAAACGCGCGGGCAGCCTTGGAATCGGACGGCGTATCAGAGTTGGTACGCACATTGATCTTGCGGAACTGATCCGACCAATCCGAAATCTGCTTGTACATCTTGTAGTACGGATGCTTGATAGCGGTCTTGTTGCCCGAGACAATCGCGGCAACTACCGGACTGGATTGGGTTGGCAGCTGACCTTCATAGGCTACGCCAGTTGAACCATTCAGGCTCAGCCAATCGCCTTCCTTAAAGGTCTTCTTCCCGTTGCTGACCGTCTTGTTGCGGTAATCAATCCGCATAGCGCCTGCACCACAAATACAGCACTTACCCCAACCACGGGCAACAACCGCCGCATGCGAGGTCATGCCGCCGGTGCTGGTAAGAATACCTTGGGCGGCCCACATACCACCGACGTCTTCCGGGCTCGTCTCGTGACGAACTAGCAGTACCTTGGCTTTCGGATCGTCTTTGACCATCTTCTCGGCGTCGGCGGCCGTGAATACAATCTGACCAACCGCTGCGCCAGGGCCAGCCGGCAAGCCGGTGCCGAACACTTTGGCTTTCTTCTCGGAAGCGGCATCAAAGATCGGGAACAACAGCTGCTCCAGATCGCTGCCTTGCAAGGTCATCAATGCTTCTTTGGGGGAGAGCACTTTGGGTTGTTTCGCGCCGGTGACGACGTCTTTACCCGTTGCCATCTCAACGGCCCAGCGAACGCCTGCCAAGCCGACACGCTTCGCGTTACGCGTTTGCAGCATCCACAGCTTGCCGCGCTCAACGGTGAACTCAACGTCCTGCGGATACTTATAGTGCATCTCGAGGCGCTTCATGATCGTGTTGAGATCCTTGTAGGCTTTCTTCCAGATCGGATCTTTTTCCTTCGGCATGTCCTGCAGGTTTTTCGGCGTGCGAATACCAGCCACAACGTCTTCGCCCTGCGCATTGATCAAATATTCGCCCATGGGCTCGAAGTCGCCGGTGGAACCGTCACGAGTGAAGGCCACGCCGGTACCGGAGTCATCGCCCAAGTTACCGAACACCATTGTACAAATGTTGACCGCGGTACCGAGCAGACCGCTGATCTTATTGATCTGGCGATATTTTTCTGCGCGCGGGGAGGTCCAAGAACCGAATACAGCGCGGATACTCAAATCCAATTGTTGGAACGGATCTTGCGGAAATGGCTTCTTAACCTTTTTCTGGTAAACCTTCTTATAGGCCTCAACGACCTCTTTCATCTGGTTGGCCGTCAGGTTGGTGTCTTCGGCTGCACCATACTTTTCTTTCAAGCGTTCGAGCTCATGCTCGAAGTGCTCATGCTCCAAGCCAGTAGTGGGTCCCATAACGACGGAACCAAACATATCAATAAAGCGGCGATAGCAATCCCAGCCCGCACGCTCATTGCCAATTTGCTCCATGAAGCCGTGGATCGACTTGTCGTTCAGGCCGAGATTCAACACGGTGTCCATCATACCCGGCATGGAAACGGCTGCACCGGAGCGAACAGAGACCAACAAGGGATCACGCGGATCGCCCAATTTTTTGCCCATCAGTTTCTCGAGCTTGCCCAATTTTTGCTTCAGTTGGGCCTGCATGTTCGGCGGATACTTCTGCCCGTTCTTTGAGTAGTAGGCACAGGCTTCAGTAGACACGGTAAAGCCCGGCGGCACTGGCAGGTCTGCAATGGCCATCTCAGCCAAGTTTGCCCCTTTGCCTCCGATTATGGCCTTGTCGCCCGCGCCACCTTCGGTGTGTTGTTTGCCGAAACCGTAAAAGTAAACATACTGTTTCGCTGCTTTCTTTGCCGTCATATAGTCTCCCTATGGGGTGGTTGTACAGAGGTTTGATGCCTCGAAAATCAGGCCGGAGCGTAGCAAACTGCATAAGACTGTCAAGCGTTTGCAAAGAATGTGTGCGTGCTTGCTGTTGACGTTTTCGTATGAGTAAGGCAACGTCGCAAGCCGTCGTGAATCAGAGCGACGAACGAAGTGGAGAGGGAAAGATATGATTAAGAAAATTTGTTGTATTGGTGCAGGTTATGTTGGTGGGCCCACGATGGCTGTGATTGCGGCAAAGTGTCCAGATATTGAGGTCACAGTAGTCGATATTAACCAGCAGCGCATTGACGCCTGGAATGATCCCTCATTTGAGCAGCTACCGATCTATGAGCCGGGCCTCAAGGAATTGGTTGCTGAGTCGCGCGGCAAGAATCTGTTTTTCAGCACAGAAGTGGAAAAAGCCATCGATGAATCGCAAATGATCTTCATTTCGGTGAATACGCCGACCAAGGATTACGGCGTGGGCGAGGGGATGGCGGCGAATCTGAAATATGTGGAAGCCTGTGCGCGCACCATTGCGCGTGTTGCAAAAGATGACAAGATCGTGGTGGAGAAATCCACTGTCCCGGTCCGAACGGCGGCGACCGTGAAGTCGATTTTAGAGCACACGGGCAATCAGGTACATTTTCAGGTGCTATCCAATCCCGAGTTTCTCGCCGAGGGCACCGCTGTTGAGGACTTGTTGCAGGCAGACCGTGTTTTGATCGGTGGTGAAGAAACGCCGGAAGGCCAAGCGGCCATTCAGTCACTCGTGGATATTTACGCGCATTGGTTGCCGCGTGATCGGATTTTGACGACCAATGTGTGGTCCTCGGAGCTTTCTAAACTCGCGGCCAATGCTTTTCTCGCCCAACGTGTCTCCTCCATTAATGCCATGTCGGAGATCTGTGAAGCGACCCATGCCGACGTGCGCGAGGTGGCCCGCGCCATTGGGATGGATAGCCGCATCGGCGCCAAGTTTTTACAAGCGTCGGTTGGATTCGGTGGGTCGTGTTTCCAGAAAGACATCCTGAATTTGGTCTACATTGCCCGCCACTATGGTTTGACGGAGGTCGGCGATTACTGGGAGCAAGTGATCAAGATGAACAATCATCAACGCGATCGCTTTGCCCGTAAGATTTTGGCTTCGCTCTTTAATAATGTCGCAGATAAGAAAGTCGCGTTCCTCGGGTGGGCCTTTAAGAAGGATACGAATGATACTCGGGAATCCTCCGCAATTTATGTGGCCGACTTCTTGATTCGCGAGCGAGCGCAGATTCATGTCTATGATCCCAAGGTGCCTGCGGAGCAAATGGCTTCGGACCTGAATGCTTTGTCGTCGCGCTCTTCCGATGAGAACGCTGCGCATTTAACAGCCTGCGACGATGTTTATGCGGCTTGCGACGGGGCACACGCGATCGCCGTAATGACGGAGTGGGATCAGTTCCGCGATCTCGATTGGGAGCGAATCTACCAGTCAATGACGAAGCCCCCGCTCATTTTTGACGGTCGAAATCTCTTGGATCGCCAGAAACTCATTTCGCTTGGGTTCACCTATTGTGGCATTGGTACGTGAGGCAACATAGCCTATGGCCAAATCCCTAAAGTGGATCGGAATAGCGTTCGTTGTCCTAATGGTTGCCTCGTGGATCGTGAGGCAGCCCCTGCTGGACCGTGCGGTTGTGCGGACGTTAGAACGTGAGTTGGGTGGGTCGATCGAGCTTTCGTCGGTGTCGATTAGCTTGCTGCGCTCGCAGTTGTCGTTAGACCATCTCGTCCTGATCAATCCGCGTGATTTCCCAACCGAGGCAGAATTTCATATCCGATCTATCGAGGTGGACTATCGGTTGTTCGGACTTCGGCGGGACCCTGTTCCGTTACGACGCGTGGAACTTGATGTGGAACGGGTGATTATGCCTTTTGATGTGGAAGCATTGATGCAGCTTCGCGGCACGACCGTTCGCGACATGCGGCGTCCTCGCGCGCCACGCGAGCCCAGTCCATCGGCCGCCAGTCAGTATGATGGGCCAACAAGCGACGCGGTCGTTTTAAAGTCATCGGATCAAATGCCGGTCGCGCCTCGCACCATGCGGCGATCGGTGTTCATCGATAATCTGATCTTTCGACTGGGTGAGATCGTGATGATTATGGATTACCCCGAAGGCGAGCACATTCCGATTGTTCTTAATCTGGAGCAACACTTAGTTGATGTAGATCGCGTCGATCACTTGGCGTTGTCGATTGCGCACGCGCTCACACTGTATCAGTAAGCATTCACGGCGCCGACTGAAGAAAGCGCTCAAGGGCTGTCGGCGTGAGGACGCCGTGGCCAATAAATTGATCGCGTCCAGCTTCATTTTCGGCCTCTACCGCACGTATTAATGCCTGAACAGACTGTGCGGCGGACGCACGCGGATGCCGAGCACGAAAACGACCAAGTGCGTGCGATACATGTGCACTGGCAATCGATGTGCCCGAGTAAGCGCCCGGCCGTCCGCCAAAACCAATCGGAAAATCGGCTTGGCCCGGCGCCGCCAACAGAACATGGTCGCCATGATTCGATTGGGGCCAAGGTCGGCCATCCGGTAAAACCGCTCCGACAGCAACCACTCCATCATAAGCGGCAGGAAATAGGGGGACCGCCTGACCATCATTTCCGGAGGCCGCAACGACGACAAGATCATTTCTCAAGGCTGCGGCAATGGTTGTGGCCATGAACTCGCTGTTCACCGGTGAACCCCAACTCATATTCAAGACCGCGGCTCCTTCCGACGCCGCATGCAGAATGCTGCGCATCATCGCAAAATTGGACGTTACTCCGGCATCGTCAAAACTACGAATCGCAAGAATTGGAATGCCTTCGCCATCACTGGCACCGGCCGGCGTGACAGCACCCGAAGCGATTAATGCCATTTGCGTGCCATGCCCTGCAGTATCGATAGGATCACGATCAGGATGCAGCGCATTGTAGCCACCTTGCACATAGCGATCTAATCCCCCAACAAGTCGAATGCCTGAATCCAGCACCGCAACCGGAGAGGTGCCTGATCCCGGTGACCGTGTAGATCCAATCTGCGAAGCAGATCCCTGACCTGCAGATTGGAGTTCGGGTAGTCGATACACAAAATTGGGTTCAGCCACAGCGATTAGCGGATGGCTCTTCAGCCGTTCGTTGAGCGCCAAAACATTTGTTCCGGGCGGTAGCCTGATCCGATAGATCCCCAGTTCTGGCACGCTTTCTACAACCGTGCCGCCAATCTCATGAATCAGCTGACGGATTGCGCGTGGGTTACTGCCGGGGGCAAAACCCACAATGATTTCGTCGGCGACAAACTCGATCCCACTGCCATCTCCCGCGCGCGCTACTTGAAACTGATCCTGCTCTGTAAAGATGGTTTCCATCGCATCGGGCTCTCCGGGACGAAAGACCCGAATACCCGCTAACCTGGACATTCGGCCCATTGGGCCTTCCAATATGTCCCAAGTGAGCACATATCCATAATCACTGAGTAGATCAGTTAAGGTGGATTCAAGGCTGGCATTCTCTACTCGGGCATTCAGACGAGCACTGATGGTGGGATCCATTTCCACATCCACGCCCAAGTGCGCGAAGCGCTCCATCAAATCCATCAAGTCAAGGTTGCGCGCCTGCAGCCAGACGCGATCATCCTCGAGGCGCATTTGGAAGGCCGAAGCCGAGCTGCTCGCGATCACCACAAGAAGGGCAGTGACCACAGCTTTCAGCGAGTGAATTGAATGGCGGTTAGCAATGGATGTGCGCATGCACATCATACCCCCCGAGCTTGCTGCGCCCGTCGAGGAAATCGAGCTCGATCAAAAAGTCGACAGCATGAACGATACCGCCTAATTGCTCAACCAGCTGGACCGTTGCTGCCGCGGTACCACCGGTGGCCAGGAGATCATCGATGACCAAAACTTTCTCACCTTCATTAATGGCATCGGAGTGTAAGGCTATCGTCGCCGTGCCATATTCCAATTCATAGGAAACTTCGACAGTCTCATAAGGCAACTTGCCGGTCTTACGCACAGGGATAAAACCAGCGTTGAGCGCTTGCGCAACGCCTACACCGAAGATGAAGCCACGCGCCTCGACAGCGGCCACCTTATCGATGGTTTGGCCGCGATGACGCTCCGCCATTAAGTCAATCGCTTCCCGAAAAAGATCAGGATCACCTAAAATCGGGGTGATGTCTTTGAACAAGATTCCCGGTTTGGGGAAATCCGGTACGTCACGCAGTGCAGAAGTTAATCGGCCGACATTCATACAGAACCTCTCTGAATCTAAGCAATTTGCTCGTTCGCTTTCATCATTTCCCGCAACTTAATCAGTGCGGCATTCTGTATTTGTCGCACGCGTTCACGGGTGATGTCGAATCGTTTTCCAACCCGTTCTAATGTTTCTGCACGCGCCCCTTGCAAGCCATAGCGATATTTGAGAATGGCTTGCTCGCGAGGATCAAGCCGACTTAGCATCTCTTCGGCCTCTTCTTTCAGCTGTCGATCGTTGATGTCATCGAACGGGCTACGCACACGCGTGTCACCGACGATTTCCGAGAACTCGGCGCCATCATCTTCGCCAATTGGCGCATCAAGCGAGGTCGGCCTCATAGCCACGGTTTTCCAGTGCCCAATAACCGAGGCCTTAACCTCTAACGCCTCAGCCAACTCTTCATCCGTAGGCTCTCGGCCAAGTTGCTCAGTCAACTTGTGCTGCATGCGACGCATACGCGCAATTTTGTCGACTAAATGAGCGGGCAAACGGATGGTCTTGCTCTGGTTGGCTAGGGCCCGCTTGATCGCTTGCTTGATCCACCAAGCCGCATACGTGCTGAGCTTACCACCTTTTTGGGGGTCAAAGCGCTCGACGGCCTTCATGAGCCCAATGTTGCCCTCTGAGATAAGGTCCAGCAATGGCAACCCGTAACGTGAGTAGTCTTGCGCTATTTTGACCACAAGCCGCAGGTTAGCTCGAATCATCAGCTGCTTGGCATCTTCGTCGCCACGCTTGATGCGCGCTGCCAGACGGATCTCATCTTCAGGAGTGAGCAGATCTGTCTCCCCGATCTCGCGCAGATAAATGCGAATTGTTTTGTCTTGTTCTTTCATCATTTTGACACCGCCTATCTACATCTAATACGTCGTCGCGCACTCGATTTCCTGACAGGCTATCGGTTGCCGATTGGGTAGCCCTACGGCCTTCTCTTCCCAATATGTGTGGTTAGACGGTCTACACAATTTCCTGTTCGTTTTTTACATAACAAATCGTCGCCTATGTCGCTTATTCTTGACATTTGGAGCCGCTGCGATACGTTGCCCAGTCTTCGCCTTGCTGGTGAAGCTGTTCATCTAAGGGAGTTTTATTCATGGTCGTTGGTCATTTCAAATGGGTTGCCTTGTCTGGTGCCATAGCTGCCGTGTTTATCGTTGCGGGTTGTGCCGAATCGGAAGTGCCCAAACGTAGCTATCAAGAATTCATTGTCGAGGCGCCGCCACCAGGAGATCACCATCACCACCTTCACCACGATCATGCCCATACAATAACCGATAGCGAGATGCCCGCGGATCATGTGCATGCGGACATGCGGGATATCCCAATGCCTATTCAGCGACGTCCTGGCCAAGCGGCCACTTTCGAATGGGATACTCCGGAGGGCTGGCGAGAAGAGGCTGGAGCAGGTATGCGCCTCGCCACACTTTGGGTCAGTGACAACGGTGGCGAAGTTGAATGTACACTAATCGTACTGGGCGGAGACGCAGGCGGAGTTCAGGCCAATATCGTCCGGTGGATGGAGCAGGTCCGGATTCAGCCTCCGACAGGATATGAGATGCAAGCGTATTTGGATGGCTTAGAAAAGATTGCCACCGAAGGCGGAGATCGCGGCGTATTAATCGATTTCGGAGAGTTTGTGCCCGAACCCGAGCAGCTATCCACATTGGCCGCCATTATCGAGCGAGGGTCGGAATCGCTGTTCATAAAGTTGACTGGACCTCGGCAATTACTTGAACAGGAACGAAGTGCTTTTAATCAATTGGCTCAATCCATCCGATGACAGTAGGTCTCATGAAGCATTTATTCGCATTTTTCCTTTCACTACGTCTAACCGTTGTTTGTCTGCTGCTGTTGTGCGTCCTGACAGTGGTGGGCACCTTATATCAAGTCGACTACGGCCTCTACACCGCTCAGCAACGCTTTTTCGACTCTTGGATAGTACTCTTCTTTGGCGTAATCCCATTCCCGGGCACCCAATTGGTGTTGCTCTTTCTCTTCATCAATTTGTTTGCCAACATGATGCTTCGGTTTCAGTACGGCGCGAAGCAGTCCGGCATCATCATGATTCATCTCGGTTTGATGTTGTTGCTTGCGGGCGGATGGGTGACTCGCCAGTTTGGCCAGGAAATGTTCCTGACACTGCAAGAGGGGGAAGGCTCCAATCTCGCCTCGGACTACCATGACTGGGAAATCGCGTTATGGCGTGAAGGCCAAACGCGTATGCGCGATGTGGTTGCCATTGACGCCGACTACGCCAAACCCGGACGCGTCTTGCCGTTCGAGGAATTTGGTCTTCGCCTTGTGGTGGAAGAATTTCACCGCCATGCCCGCGCTTTTCGGTCAACCGATCCCAACGCAGATTTTGGTATTCTCAATTCAACCAGACTCATACGGCTTGATCCTGCTCGACCACATTGGGAACCGCAGGAAAATGTGCCTGGCGGCATGTTTCTGATCCAAACTGCTGACGGCCAAAGCCAGCCGCTACTGCTTTTCGGAGGTGACCAAGCGCCCACAATCTTCGAGCATAATGGGGAGGAAATTGCACTATCACTACGGCGGAAGCGCTATCAATTGCCGATGAATATTCTGTTGCTCAACTTCGAAAAGACGTTCCACCCCAACAGTGATATCCCGCGCAGCTTCGCCAGCGCCATTGAGGTCGATCTGCAGGGCGTGACGCGCGATGTCCTGATTGAGATGAATCGCCCATTTCGTTATCAGGGCTATACCTTTTACCAAGCATCCTATGCCGATTTGGATCATGGCCAGCATCTTTCGACCTTTGCCATTGTGCTTAACTATGGGCGGGTCATTCCCTATCTTGCCACCGCCATAACATTTGTTGGGTTATCGGTTCACTTTCTTATAGCCCTCTACACTCGCAGGAGAGATTTGTGATGATGCGTTTTTGGTATGGCCTATTCATCATAGCGTGCGGATTATCAGTCCCCGCGACGCTGGCATACAACTATGAGGCAGTGGAAGACCCCGCGGTTGTAGCAGACACCATCGCAGAGATGGATGAGATGGCTGAATCTGTTGTTAGCCAACTTCGCCTCGATGACCTCACAGAGTTTCGCCGTCTTCCAGTGCTGCACAACGGGCGAAAAATGCCGATGCAAACCTACGCGCGCTTGCTGCTGGTTCAGCTTTCTGGGCGCACATCATATGAGGGTGAACCGGCTGAGTCTTGGTTGGCTCGGTTAATCTTGGATCCCGTATCGACACTCGATGATCGCGTGTTCCTCATCAATCATCCGGAAGTGGCGCAAGCGCTGAATATCCCAGTGGATGAAAATCGCCGCTATAGCTTCACTGATCTGCATGGCGCGATGGGACGATTAGGTAACCTCGCTCAGCGCGCAGCGCGGTTGGAATCGGATGATCGCTCTCAAGTCGAGAACGAGCTGCTGCGGCTTTATGCCAATCAGGTCCTGTACCTCGACATCTATCACAGCTTCGAGTTTGCCCGACCGCATCCGGCTTTTGCGATTGAACATGATGAGCTGATCCAGGCGCTGGATTTGCCAAGGCAGGATCGGCCCTATCGCTTTTTCGATATCTTTGTGCGGGCAGGTTCGCTTCAGTCATTGATTGAACCCTTGGCAACGAAACAGCCCGATCAGTGGTCTGACCTAGAGCATGCCGCCTATGCCTTATCCAGTCGTATGTATGATTGGTCCCAACGTCATCAGGAATCTACTTTTGTCATGATCCCGTTGATGTCGCACGGCGAAGAAACGTGGCTCTCCGCCTGGGATTCGTTTGCGCTGGGCTTTCGAGACGCGACGTCATTGGAAATACTGAATGCCCTCGCTGAGATGGCCGAAGCGTATCAAGCAGGACAACAACTTGACTTTGATATGGCCGCCAGACATTTCAGGCGACTTGTCGCCGAACGTTTGGATGATGATCGGGGTATGGCGAATCTCGATCGGGAAGTACGCTTCAACGACCTGAATGCATTACATCGTGCCACATGGCTCTATGGCTGGGCCTTTTTCGTCAGCCTCTTCGCGCTGATGGGGCGGAGTCGCTGGCCCTACAGTATTAGCTTGTTGCTGCTGGCGTTAGCCTTTGTCTTGCACAGTACCGGTATGATCATGCGCATGGTGATTATGGGACGTCCGCCCATGACCAACCTCTATGCGACCTTTATTTTCGTGTCATGGGTGTGTGTCATTCTTGGGCTCTTCGTTGAACTGTTTCAGCGCAACCGAATGGGTGTGCTGACCGGTAGCTTGTCTGGCGTTCTGCTGCTGATGTTCTCGCGTCGATTCGAAATGGAAGGCGACACGATGGGTGCCGTTGTTGCCGTGCTGGACTCGAATTTCTGGTTATCCACACATGTCACCACCATCACGGCTGGCTATGCGGGCTGTCTTTTGGCGGGTGTCATTGGTCATGTCTGGTTGTTGCAAGCTGCGATCAATCCGATGCGTACCGAACGCTTGCGCTCGATTTACTATGCGATGATGGCCATGCTGGGCTTTGGTTTAACCTTCTCATTCCTAGGCACCATGTTGGGCGGCGTTTGGGCCGATCAGTCCTGGGGCCGTTTCTGGGGCTGGGATCCAAAAGAAAATGGTGCGCTGCTGATTGTCCTGTGGACCGCCGTTCTGTATCACGCCCGATTGGGGCGCATGATCGGCGATGTGGCCATGGCCGCTGGCACCATCGTGGGCGCGATTATCGTGATGATGGCGTGGCTAGGCGTGAACTTGCTCGGCGTAGGTCTACACTCATACGGGTTCACCTCCGGACTCGCGACCAATCTATTCGCCTACACCGCCTTCGAACTGCTCTTTATCGCGATCTTGGCTCCGCTGGCGAAGTGGCGCATGGTGAACGTTTAAGTCGACGCCGTAGTTTCCGATAATGGGGTACCCAGCGCAGCGGCTTCGGCAGAAAGCGCGCCACTTTCATGCACCGTCTGGTCACTCTCCAGCAGCCACGTGTCCAACGCGTGCTCTGTAATCCCAACGCCGGATGTAATGCCGCAGGAATCGGTTCAGTAACCCATGCGCGTGTGATGGGCGCTATACACCTAAGTAGCAAAGGTTGCTCGGGGCGTACAATCGCTTGAGTCATGTCGCGGCACACCGGTTCACTACCCAACTTTCCACTCGCTGTCATCTCATCGTAATAGCCCATGAACGACGCCCAGTTGTGAGGTTCGGTTGGCTTCGAGAGGCCAAATCGACCGCCAAATTCCAGCATTTGCGCGAAATAGGCATCCTTTTCCGAGTCGCTCAGTGGTCCCACGCTCCACTCGTATAGATCAATGCTGCTCTTCATCAGGGTCGCCAGCACCCAAAGCTGAGCCTCAGGATCCATGCCGGAATAGCCCGGACCCGCAATATCGCGATGTAGCGACACCATTTTCTGCCCGATCGCTTCTGCTTCCGTTGCCGTGCCGAACACAATCGAGTAGACCGTATGCAGCGTCCGAAAAAGGCGTCGAAAGGGCCTTGCCTGAAAATCGCTGAATTCCGCCACCCCCCGCGCCACGATAGGATGCGCCACCTGCAATACGAGCGTCGCAGGCCCACCAACGATCAAGACGCTCTCGCGCGCAACCCGTTGGATCACGGAGTCGATAGGGAAAGCGGTATAATTCATTCTTCTAGCCCATATTTCCGAATTTTTGGCTGCCGTTTAACAAAAGCGACTATGCATTTACTTCAACCATCACGCATGGTATCAGCAAGTTTCGGTCGGAGCGATATTTGTCGGCAAAACGCTTGCAAATGTGCGCAACCGTGTTAATCTCTCGCCCTTCGAAATCAAGCAGTTGAGGTAGTTTATGAAGATCGATATTCATCCTAAGTATGTTGACGCAGTCATCTCGTGTGCGTGCGGCAATGTTGTAAAGACGCGTTCCACGGTAAAAGAGATGCACGTGAACACCTGTTCCGCCTGTCATCCGTTCTTTACGGGCCAGGCTAAGTTCATCGACACCGAAGGTCGAGTCGAGCGCTTCCGTAAGCGTTATGGCGCGAAGACCGCCAGCAAGAAGTAGCTCAATTTCAGCGAGTAGGGCCGGATCACGCCAATGGCGGTTCCGGCCCTTTGCTTTGATCTGAGCAACACTCAGCTTTCACTTTCCCCATGATTGATACGGCATATGTCGAACAAATGCGCCAGCGACTCGCTTCGCTGGAATCCGATTTGTCGAATCCTGCCGTCGTCGAAGATCAAAAGCGTTACCGCGCGATCATTGATGATCACACCCACGTTAAGCGTATCCTCGAAAAGGCTGATGCGTACACCCGCCTGCTGGCGGAAATCAGCGATAATGAGGCGTTATTAGCGGACAGCGAAACCGATCCGGAGATCGTGGAAATGGCCAAATCAGAACTGGCCATGCTGCGAAAGCAGGAACCGAAAGCAGAGCGCGAATGGAAGGCCGCGTTACTGCCGCCCAGCCCGGACGATAGCCGGAACACCATCTTGGAAGTCCGCGCCGGTACCGGTGGTGAAGAGGCCGCGCTTTTTGCGGGCGACCTGCACCGGATGTACACGCGCTATGCTGAGAACCAAGGCTGGAAAGTCAGCGTACTCGACGCCAGCCCATCGACGCGTGGCGGCTATAAAGAGATTATTTTCTCTGTTGAGGGCGAGAATGTGTATCGCACACTGCGCTACGAAAGTGGGGGGCACCGCGTACAGCGTATCCCGGTCACAGAAGCGGGTGGGCGTATTCACACCTCGGCGGCTACCGTCGCGGTATTGCCCGAGGCTGATGAGGTCGATGAAATTGATATCAAGCCCGAGGAAATCCGAGTGGATATCTATCGCTCGTCCGGGCCAGGTGGCCAGAGTGTCAACACAACTGATTCCGCCGTGCGTATTACCCATATCCCGACGCAGTTGATCGTGACGTGCCAGGACGAGAAGTCTCAGCATCGTAACAAAGACAAAGCCATGCGCGTGCTGCGCGCGCGCTTACTGGATCTGAAGCGTAGTGAAGAAGCCGCAAAAGAAGCCGACGAGCGACGCACCCAGATCGGGTCAGGCGATCGCAGCGAGCGTATCCGCACCTATAATTTCCCGCAAAATCGTATGACCGATCATCGCATCAACCTGACCCTCTACAATTTGGATAAAATTATCGAAGGTGATTTGGATGATCTACTCAACGCGCTCTACGAGCACGACATGGATCTCAAGTTGAAAGACCGGATGAGCGGTTAAGCCCGCGCGTTTCGGCGGGCTAAACGCATGCCTGCAGATCGTCTTGTAGGGCCGCCGCTTGCGGCTGGCCGTTTCGCTTACAACATATCGTCGCTCTCTCCGGCGGTCCGCACGCGTTCACCCTTCATCACATCCGCAAGCTCGCTCGGTTTCTTGACCGTAACGTATTCGCCGTGCCATGCTTGGCACCATGAAACAGGAACACCAAACTACTGTCGGCGCGATCCAAGACGAGGTGCTGGCCTATACGGCTGGACGCGATGTCGTGTTGGATCAGGCTCTTATCGAAGTCGACTGTATCGGCTCAGCCGCCCACGTCACAATGCTGTCGGAAATGTCGATCGAACCACCGCTCTTTGGTTCGGAAGACGTGAAGTCGATCATTGCTGCATTGGGCGAGATCATGCAGGCCGCGCAAAAAGGCGCGTTTGAAATCACCTTAGCTGATCAGGATGTGCATCTCGCAGTAGAACGTGCACTGACTGAGAAACTGGGCGATTTAGGCAAGAAAGTACATACAGCTCGTAGCCGCAATGATCAGGTGGCAGTCGATCTGCGGTTGTTCGCCAAGACCGAGCTTTTGGATACCATTAAGGACATTGCTGCGTTGGGCCAAGCATTACAGGCCTTTGCCGCCAAGCATGAGCGGGTACCGATGGTAGGCCGGACCCATATGCAGCCGGGTATGCCGTCCAGCGTCGGCCTCTGGGCCTGTTCGTATGCCGATGCGCTGCTTGAGGATGTAGCCTTGGTGCAGACAGCGTATCGATTGAATGATCAGTCGCCGCTCGGCGCGGCCGCGAGTTACGGCGTTCCGTTACCGATCGATCGGCATCGGGTGGCCGAATTGCTTGGTTTTGAAAAGCCGATTCATTCGGTGCTCCACGCCAATAATGCGCGGGGCAAACTCGAATCGATTATCCTTTCCGCACTCAGTCAGGTGATGTTGACGTTGTCGCGTTTGGCACAGGACCTGATGCTCTTTACCATGCCGGAGTTTGGCTATTTCACCTTGCCGGCCGAGTATTGCACCGGTAGCAGCATCATGCCGCAGAAACGTAATCCAGACGTCTTGGAGTTGATCCGGTCGCGGGCGACAAAAGTGATGGCGGCGTCCGTCGCCATCTTCGATATCGTGAAAGGAGCGCCTTCCGGTTACAACCGCGATTTGCAGGACGCCAAAGAGTATTTCATGGACGGCCTATCCACGACCCGAACCTCAGTTCGGATTATGGCATTGATGGTGGAAGGCTTGGAAGTCAACGAAGAGGCCCTGTTGAAGGGCTTCTCGCCGGACGTGTTTGCGACCGATCGTGCCCTGCAGCTGGTGGGCGAGGGGATGACATTCCGGGACGCCTATCATCACGTCAAAGAGCATTTGGACGAGCTGGAGTCGATGGACCCACAGGAAGCCGTGAATGCGAAAACGCATTACGGTGCGACAGCGGGCTTGGACTTGGACGGTGTGGCATCGGCGTATGCCGTGCTGCTTGAGCAAACGAATGCCGCTCGGCAAGCCCATGACGAGACCGTAAGTTCATTAATCGGCCAACCCTATCCCTTTGTGGATGCGTCAGCGCAATGAGCCGTGTGACCCCCAATCCTGCGCAGATCGATCGCTTCGCGAAATGGATGCCCTCGTCTGGTCAGGTGCAAGCATTTGATTTCTGTTCGGGTGGGGAAGGGGTGCTATTCCCGCCCGCCGGAGCTGCGGGAGCGCTCGAATCGTTCTTCTTGAATGCCGCGCATCAATACGGCTTTTGGTATATGGAAGACGGGCGATACACTCAACCGATGATTGCCGCCGTCGATGGTGTGAATCGCAAAGGGTCTGACTACCTCTTTTACTGTTTCCAACGCGCGCTGAATCACCAAGCAGACTTCTTCTCGATTGCCCATATGAAGAAGATGACGGACGCCGACTGGGACGCTGTCTTTCATGACGATCATGGTCAGAACCCCTTGCCCATGTGGCCTGAGCATTTGGACCTGATTCACCAATATGTCGATTGGTTCGAGCAAAACGAATCAACTCCGCAAGCCTTGATTGATGCCGCGAATGCATCTGAACACGTCTTGGCGACTTTCCTTGAACTGGTCGGACAAGTGCCGGGATATCGTGAAGACCCCATGCAGAAGAAGCTAATGTTGCTGGCGGTGATTCTGGAAAATCGTCCAGAGGGTTTCCTGCGCGTGAATGATCCCGAAGCTGCCGTCCCCATCATTGACTATCATCTGCAGCGTAGCGCGCTGCGGACGGGGCTGGTGCAGGTACACGATGATGACTTGCGAAAGCGACTGTTAGCGCGTGCCGAAGTGAGTGCATCGGATGAACACGCGATTCGCGAGGCCACCTACCGGGCGATTGAAGCCTTGGTCAAGCAGTCGGGCCTCTCCGTCGCAGCAATCGACTATTTCTTTTTCACCAATCGCACACGGTGCCCCGAAATGACGGCGCCGCAATGCGAGGTATGTCCCGTAAACGACATTTGCGCCCATGAGACAGAACTCTTTCAGCCGATTTTTCGAACAACAGCGTATTAATATTCAGCACGCTTTAGGGGCAACCGCCATGTTGCCCTGACAATGTGTAGAAAAGTTTTGGCAACTGCTATTACAACATTGAAAGGAATGACGAGATGAGCCAGGAAGTTAAATTTAATTTGCCCGCGTCCGAGATCCCAAAGGAATGGTATAACCTCGCGCCAGACTTCCCCGTGCCCATGGAGCCGCCATTGCATCCCGGCACGCGTGAACCCGCCTCGGCCGATGATATGCGCGCGATCTTTCCCGATAACCTGATTGAGCAGGAAGTCACACAGGAGCGCTATGTGGAAATTCCTGAACCAGTGCGCGAAATTTATGCTTTATGGCGTCCGACGCCCTTGCTCCGCGCGGTCCGCCTGGAGAAGGCCCTCAACACACCTGCGCACATCTACTACAAGTATGAAGGGGTCAGCCCCGCGGGCAGCCATAAACCGAACTCCGCGGTGCCTCAAGCCTTCTACAACAAAGAAGCCGGCATCAAGCGGCTGGCGACGGAAACGGGCGCGGGCCAATGGGGCTCATCGCTTGCCATGGCCTGTCAGCTCTTCGGCATCGAGTGCGTGGTCTACATGGTGCGCGTAAGTTTTGAACAGAAACCGTATCGCAAATTGATGATGCACACATGGGGCGCAACGGTTCATCCGAGTCCCAGTCTGGCGACAGATTTTGGGCGAAAAATATTGGCTGAAGACCCGGATTGTGTCGGTTCCCTTGGGATTGCCATTAGTGAAGCGATTGAGGATACGATTAAGACGCCGGATACCAAATATGCGCTCGGCAGCGTATTAAATCATGTTTGCCTGCATCAAAGCGTGATTGGGCAAGAGACGATCAAGCAAATGGAAATGGCTGGCGAAGGACCGGACATCGTGATCGGTTGTGCCGGCGGTGGTAGCAACTTTGCGGGTATGGCGTTTCCGTTTATTGGGCGCAACCTGCGCGAAGGAAAATCGGTCAAGTTGCTCGCCGTTGAACCAGAATCCTGTCCGACATTGACGAAAGGTGAGATGCGCTACGATTTTGGCGATACGGCCGAAACAACGCCGCTCCTGAAGATGTACACGTTAGGCCATGATTTCATGCCGCCTAGCATCCACTCCGGCGGTTTGCGTTATCACGGTATGTCGCCGATGGTCAGCCACGCAAAGGAACTCGGCTTGATCGATGCTAAATCCTATCCGCAAAGCCAAATCTTCGAAGCAGCCGTGCTGTTTGCGCGCACCGAGGGGCTCGTGCCGGCACCTGAACCCGCCCATGCCATTCGCGCCGTCATCGATGAAGCCGAGAAGGCGCGCGAATCTGGCGAGAAAAAAGTCATCCTATTCAATCTTTGTGGGCATGGCATGCTGGATTTAGCAGCCTATGAGACGTATCTTTCCGGTAATATGGAGGATCCAAGAGCATGAACCAGCGCAAAAGCCGAATAGTAATCACCGTTTTTCTCGGTGGCTTAGTGGGGTTTTGTGCATTTTTTACGCTAGGACTATCGCCTTATTTAAAGGCGGCAGCCGAGCGTAGTGATGCCTTTCATCTGCTCGGAAAATGCGTCGAGATTCCGGCTGGCGACGTGCTCGTAATTGAACAACGCGGCGAGCGACGCGAAATCCGTTTGATCGGCATCGAAGCTCCGCGTATGGACGGTGATGCCGAGCTGGTTGAGCAAGCGACAGGGCTTGAGCGTGATCCCCAATGGGTTGCGCAACAGGGGCAAGTGTCCCGTAACACCTTGGCGGCTTGGATTTATCGACGCGGTTTACACGTCACTTATCCCTGGGGTGAGGATGCTTTGGATGAGCAGGGGAGACATTGGGCCTATGCGGCCGTTGCCGGGGTCGACCTCTCGCGTAAACTTTTGCAAGGCGGCCAAGTCTTTGCAAAGCCGACCGACGAGCCCCATCCAAACGCGGAAATGTATGCCGAAATGGAAGCGCAAGCACGCGATCGCCAGCTCGGTATATGGCGTGACCAAACCGTCAGCCTGTTTTAGGTACCGAAGCGTCTCAGGCGTAATTTTCCAACGATTGGAAAAACGCTTCAAAAAGTTTCCAATGATTGGAAAAAACAGCCGAGAATCTTCCAACGATTGGAAAACGGGCCGAAATTTCTTCCAACGATTGGAAAAATCGTGGAAATTCTTTCCAACGACTGGAAAACGGGCTGCTCAGCGTGAATTCGCTTTGAAACAAGGCGAATAATTTCAGGATTACGCCCTTGATCTTTTTGCCTCGCTGGTGTCTTCTAAACGAATGATAAAACGCTTTACTCTTTTGTGGCTGACGCTGTTTATCGTGGCTTTTCAGCAAAGTGCTTGGGGGCTACCTGAGGATTATGGTGCAACCCGGCACGACGGCGGAGTGATGTTCCGGGTCTGGGCGCCGAATGTGGGTTCGGTTCATGTGATGGGCGAGTTCAATCAATGGAGCACGACAAGCCTGCCAATGGTCGAGGAAGAGTCAGGCGTTTGGGCGCTCAATGTGCCCGAGGCCCAGCCGGGGCAGACGTATCGGTATGTGATCGATGAGACTTATTGGAAGCGTGATCCGCGCGGGGCGCGCGCGGTGCATTCCGGTGCGAATATGCCATCGGTGATTTACGATCATAGCGCCTACGAATGGCAAAGTGACCGGCCAGCGCCTCCGTCATTGGAGGAGTTGGTGATTTATGAGTTACACATCGGCACCTTCAACGATCTTGATCCTACCTATCCCGGCGCTTCCAACTTTGATGCGGCGCGTGAGAAGTTGGATCATTTGGTTAGTCTCGGCGTAAACGCAGTCGAAATCATGCCGGTTGCCGAGTTTCCGGGCAGCCGCAGTTGGGGCTACAATCCGACGGATCTGTTCTCAGTCCAAAACCGCACCTATGGGGGACCGGACGCGTTAAAGCGATTCGTCGATGCATGTCACCAGCGCGGCCTGATCGTGCTGCTGGATATTGTCCATAATCATTATGGCCCGGGCGATTTGGAATACTCGATTGGCAATTTTACCGGGCCGGCCCCGGATGGTGACATCTATTTCTATCAGGATCCGGCCCGCGCCATGACCCGTTGGGGCCCCCGCCCAAACTATGATGAGCCTCAGGTGCGTAGTTTCATTAAGGACAACGCCCGCATGTGGCTAGCGGATTATCGTATCGACGGGTTTCGCTGGGATGCCACCAAATATATTCGTCAGCAGACCAACGGGGTAACAATTGCGGAGGGCGAAAGCCTGATTAAGGAAGTGAACGAGTTAATACAGGTTGAGTTTCCGAATGCGATCAATATTGCCGAGGATTTACAGCAGAATTCGGAGGTGACCGCGCCGTTACCGGGAGGACTTGGTTTCGACAGCGATTGGCATACGGGGTTCCATTTCGAATTCATTGAGGAGCTGACCAACAGCGTGCCTGATTTGGTGCGACTGCGTGAGCGATTGAGTTTCGGGAACTTTACGCGCCGCGTGATTTATACGGAGTCGCATGACGAAGTTGGTGTGCTGAATCAAAAGGTACGCGTGCCGGTCCGCTTGAATCCTGCGGACCCAACCAGTGATACGGCGCGTAGCAAGAGCCTGTTGGCGGCCGGGTTTCTGTTCACGGCGCCGGGTATTCCAATGCTGTTTCAGGGGCAGGAGATGTACGAGACGTTGGCATTCAATGACGACGTCCCTGTCCGTTGGGAGCTCACCAATACGTACAGCGGTATTTTGCAGTTCTACAAAGACGCTGTCCACTTGCGGCGCGATGTGTATGGCGTTACCGGCGGCTTGACCGGCTCGGTGGCGACGGCCACGGTTCAGACCTCTTTTGCGGGCAATGAGCTACTGACTCTGCATAGGCGTAATAGCGGCAGTAACCCTGCCGACGTCTTCGTGGTCGGCAATTTTAGCGACAATTTTCTGGATGGCAGCAATGGAGGAGATTGGATCGATTGGCCTGCGAATACCGCTGGAGACTGGTATGCAGTTTTGAATAGTGGCTCAAGTCGCTATGGGGTTTCAGATTTTGGTAGTACGACTGTCACGGTCTTTCCTTCAGACGGCGTTCATAGCTCGCCGCGTGGCCAGGTCTATATGGCACCGTGGAGCGTGATCGTATTTTCCCGCACGCCGATGCCAGACGACTATACTTCGGTCAATCTGGCAGGGACTGCCAATGCCGGTATGGAGGAAATTCAGCGCCATATTTGGCAGATTGATCGATCCCTGGCGGCAGGCAACTACTCCTTCCGTTTCACCGCGCCGGGGGTAAGCTGGGGAGCGGGTACCATCAGTCCCAC
>SLCI01000204.1 GCA_007125875.1 Kiritimatiellia bacterium
AAACGCCGATATAGCATTCATTAAAACCAACGCGCCCGCTCCCCGGTGAGGGAAAGCGGGCACGCCGTGTTTGATTTGTTGAATCCGCCGGATTATACCTGTTCCTATAACCCTTCGGCACATTCTCAGGGCAACACGGCCTGTCCGCCGTAGCCTTGGCGGAGGAGGAAGGTTGCCCCTCCGGTACACGCTAAGCAATGCCTATTACTGCAGAAGCATTCTGGAGGGACGACCTCCGTGTCGTCCTCTTATTGGGGCGAACCCTTCTCCTTTCATGCCAAAGTTTTCGGCGAATAGATCGAAAAGTGTTAGAAACTGGTATAAACCAACGCGCCCGCTCCCCAGTGAGGGAAAGCGGGCACGCCGTGTTTGATTTCGTTGAATCCGCTGGATTAGGTCAATTGCGGTTCCGGCTTGTCGCCGTTACCGTTCATCTCGACGCTATAGGAGCGGACACCCCAGATCTTCTCGGCATACTCACGCATGCTGCGATCACTGGAGAACCAGCCCATACGGGCCGTATTCAGAATCGATTTGCGGGTCCACTCGGCTTGATTTTCGTACTCTTTTGCCACGCGTTCCTGCGCTTCGACATAAGCACGGAAGTCGGCCAGATAGCAGTATTGGTCACCACGCTGGACGAGCTCTTCAAAGCATTCGCCAAACAGGCCGGGCCGTTCAGGCGAGAAGAGATCACCGCGAATCGCATCCAGCACTTCCTTCAGCTGCTCATCACGGCTGTAGTAATCCCATGGATTGTATCCATTCGCCCGCAACTCTTCTAGATCTTCGACGCGATGGCCAAAGATGAAGATATTCTCTTCACCCACATGTTCAGCGATCTCTACATTAGCGCCGTCCCATGTGCCAAGGGTGAGGGCTCCGTTCAAGGCGAACTTCATGTTTCCGGTACCCGAGGCTTCGAAGCCAGCCGTCGAAATTTGCTCCGACACATCGGTTGCCGGGATCATTTTTTCGGCCAGTGTAACGTTATAGTTGGGCAGGAAAACCACCCGAATACGGCCACCAACATCCGGATCCTCATTCACGCGCTTGGCGATGTTATTGAGTAGCTTGATCACCAATTTGGCCAAGTCATAAGACGGCGCAGCCTTCGCACCAAAGATATAGGTGCGCGGCACCACATGCTGTGAGGGATCCTTCTTAATTGACAGGTACTGTGCGACAATGTGCATCGCGTTCAATAGTTGTCGCTTGTACATGTGAAGTCGCTTGATCTGTACATCGAAGATCGAGTTCGCATGTACCACAACCCCTGTGGTGTCCAAAATATGTTCCGCGAGGCGACGCTTGTTTTCGCGCCGAACGGCTTGCACGCCTTTTTGGAATTCCGGATCCGTGGCGAACTCCTCGAGTCCGCGCAGTTGTTCCAGATCACGTAGCCAACCGTCGCCGATTCGTTCGGTGATCAAGTCGGCCAATCCCGGATTACACTGACGCAGCCAGCGACGCGGTGTAATGCCGTTAGTGACATTCGTGAACTTGTCCGGGAAGAGGTCGACGAACTCTTTCATGACATGCGTGCGCAGCAGGTCGGAGTGCATCGCCGATACGCCGTTGACCTTATGGCTCCCGACCATCGCCAAGTTGGCCATGCGGACTTGTCGCACCGGCTCTTCCTCGATGATAGATACCTGCCGTAGACGTTCCGGTTGGTCCGGGAAATCCAGCTCGACACGTTGCAAGAAGCGCTGATTGATCTCATAGATCAGCTCAAGGTGACGCGGCAACACGTGATTCAGCAGGTCAACCGGCCACTTTTCGAGCGCCTCGGGCAGTAACGTGTGGTTGGTATATGCGCAACTCTTCGTGGTGATTTCCCACGCCGTGTTGTATGGAATGTTTTCGTCGTCCACCAACACGCGCATCAGCTCTGCGACGGAGAGGGCTGGATGTGTATCATTCAACTGAATGGCATTCTTTTCGCCGAACCCGAGCAGATCCGAATGATTCTTCTGATAGCGACGAATCATATCGCGAATCGAGCAGGTCACCAGGAAGTATTCCTGCAGCAAGCGCAGCTCTTTGCCGGCGCCGGTGCTATCGGGCGGATAGAGCACCTTCGTGACGTTCTCAGCCCAATTTTTCTGCGCCACCGCGCGCTCGTAATCGCCCTCGTTAAAGGCATCCAAGCGGAAGCCCGCCGAGGATTGTGCCTGCCAGAGGCGCAGGATGTTGGCGGTATTCACGCCGTAACCGATGATCGGCACATCGAAGGGCACACCCTCGAACATTTGCCAGTCCACCCAGTTGGAGCCGGGCCGGCCATCCGACTTACGGGATTTCGCCGTACGTCCGTACACGAGAATTGGCAACGTGAACTCCGGTCGCACCATTTCCCAGGGGAAGGGCAGGGTGAGCCAGTGATCCGGCGTCTCGTTTTGCCAGCCGTCGATGATATCTTGCTTAAAGATACCGTATTCGAAGCGTAGGCCGTAGCCGTAGCCCGGCATCTCAAGCGCCGCCATTGAGTCCAAATAGCAGGCTGCCAGTCGGCCGAGGCCACCATTCCCGAGTCCGGCCTCAACGTCCAATCCGAGCAAGGTATCTAGCTCAAGCCCGAGTTCTTTCAAGGCCTTTTTGCCTTCCTCGTAAACGCCCAAGGCGATCAAGTTGTTCTCGAGGAACTTCCCGGTTAAGAACTCCATCGAGAGGTAATAAACGCGCTTCACGTCTTTATCGACATAGGTCCTCTGTGTCGCGATAAAACGATCCACACACAAATCCATCACCGCACTCGAGAAGCTGCTTAGCAGGTCGAACTGCGTTGCGCTGCGCCAATCTTTACCACGCGAATATTTTAAGTGAAGCTGCATCAATTCCTTGATCTGCTCAGCCTTCGCGCCACTGAAATTTCCGTTAATTTGCTTTCTAGCAGTAACCATGAATCTATCTCCAATCTGCTGGTTTATCGCTTTAATGGCGGGGAGGTTAGTTAAAGACTGCCAATCATGCAAGTTGCAAAGTCGGCTCAGATATCGATAATTCGGCACGTTCATGCGCTCAACGCCTACATATCAAGCCGGCCTTTTCCGGCATAGTTTGCTGCTGCTGATTGCGACGCAGGTCGGGAACGTGGCCACCATGGTCTTTCAGGTGGTCATGATGCGTGCGCTCCCCGTGATTGAGTACGGGATTCTGGCCGCTATGCTGAGCTTGGTTTTGATTGCCGGTACGCCCATGGAGGCCCTGCGCACGGCCGTGGCGCATCAGGCGGCCCTGCTGGCACGCGCGGACCGTTTGGGCGGTGTGAAAGCGTTGCTACTCCTTTGGGCTCGGCGCTTAGCCGCCTTCGGCCTATGCCTGGTGCTGGTCGGGTTGCTGCTGTCTGTGAAGGTCGTGGAGTGGTTACAGTTGCCCTCTGTTCGGCCCTTTCTGCTGACACTCGTGATTATGGCGGGCAGCATGTTTATGCCCTTGTTTGCAGGGGTTTTGCAGGGAACGCAGCGATTTCGCTGGATGGCCATTCATGGCCAAATATGGGGCGTCACCCGCGTCATTCTGGCGATCTTCTTGCTATGGTTTTTGGGGCGAACCGCGATGTCCGGACTCTGGGCACAAAGCATTGCGGTGGTGGCCAGCGTCGGCGTCGGGCTGATCGCGCTCCGTAGTCTGCTCAAAATCCCGGCCAAGCCAGGCGTCGATGCAGTACGTGACAGCACCTATTTCTTTATGTCATTGGCTGTCCTCAGTGGCTATGCGGTCTTGATGAATGCAGATGTCACCCTGGTGAAACGATTTTTCGATCCCGAGGCGGCAGGCACCTTTGCGCGCGCCGCAACGATTGGGCGCAGTATCGTCTTTCTGCCGTTACCGGTGGCTATTGCCATGTTTCCCAAAGTGGTATCCCTCGGCGTGGCCACCGCTGCTGACCGTCAGATTCTGAAGCGGGCGATCTTGTTTACGGCGGTCCTGATTGGGGCCGCGGGCATTGTCTGCAGCCTCGCCGCCGGTCTGATTTGGCGAATTTTCACGGGAGAAGTCGCCGATGCTGAGACCTTGCTGCTGGTGCGCTGGATCATTTGGGCGTTGGCGCCGCTCGGTTTGACGTTTCTGCTGGTGAATTTCGAGCTCGCGCAACGCCGATTCCGCACGTCGTCAAGTTTGATACTGCTGGCGGCGCTTTACATCGTCGGTGTATCGATCTGGCATGATTCCTTTGCCATGGTGTTGACGGTGCTGTCCGTTATTAGTGTCTCATCTCTACTTGTCATGTTGACCGATGTGGTGCGCGTAATGCGCCGCAATCAGGGACGAGGGGAATAGGCTGGCGGTGAGCAACTGGATGTTTACACTTGGCGGATACGCAAAACAACAGGACACTTTCAGGGCGTAGTGTTGCTATGAATACAGAACCTAAAACAATTTCAACCAAAGCCAACTGGATCGTGGTGGCGGGCTTTGTACTGCTAACCCTGGTTGTTTTCCGTTCGGTTTTGTGGCCCGGCCAAGCGCTGTTTACGACCGATGATAACCTCGGCTCGCTGATGATGCGTAAGCAGCTACTGCCTTCTGCTTGGTGGGCGGGCTGGTCGGACGCGGAGCTCCTCGGCGTGGCTGCGCCGATGTTTCTGAATCTGACCAACTTCCTGTTGTTTGTTCTGCCGGCCACGTTCTTTAATAACTGGATCAACGCCTTTGATCTGCTGGTGGGATCGCTTTTTCTGGTTCTTTTTCTGCGCGGGCGCGGGCTCTCATGGGCCGCGGCCAGTCTCGGTGCGTTGGTGGCTTACTGGGTGGGCAGCAATTTAACGCTGGTGTACGCCGGGCATATCGGCAAATTCGGTATTCTGCTGTGGGTGCCGATCTATTTATGGCTGGTGGACCTAGCGGTTAAACGACGCTCTATCCCGCTGGCAATTCTGGCAGGCGGCGCTATGGGCGCACAGTTTCTGGAACAGGCCGATGTGGCGCTCTTTTTCGCTCTCGCACTCGGCCCCTACGCACTTTTCGCCTGCTGGCGCGAACAGCCGCGTACATTGTCGCTGATGCTGCGCCTCATCCCGCCGTTGCTCGTGACCGCCCTGCTGCTGGCTGCGCATCCCTTATTAAGCGGGTATCGCACCGCCGTGGAGGATGTAGCGGCTGTCCAAGCCGAGGATCCGCAAGCGCAGTGGGAATTTATCACTCAATGGAGCTGGCCACCGGAGGAATCGATCGACTTCATCGCGCCGGGCTTCTACGGCTGGCGTTCCGGCGAGCCCGCGGGCCCTTATGTCGGTCGGATGGGACGCTCGGCCGGCTGGGAGGAAACGGGGCAGGGCTTCCAGAACTTTAAGCTGGAGAATCAATATCTTGGTGCCATCCCGCTGTTGCTGGCGATCCTTGCCATCTTCCTGGCGATCAAGCTGAGGAACCAGATGCCGACGCGTTCGCGCGAGATCTACTTCTGGACCGCCGTCACACTGATCGCGCTCTTGCTCTCGTTTGGGAAATACTTTCCGCTCTACTACCTATTCTACCAATTACCGATTGTTTCCTCGATTCGAAACCCCAACAAGTTCTTGCAGGTATTCCAATTTGCGTTCGCGCTCCTCTCTGCCTATGGGCTCGACGCGCTACTCACGCGCGAGGAACCGAAGCGCGATAAGAAGGCAAAGTCCGTAAGCTCTTGGCCCAGTTTGATGCCGATCTACATCACGGGCGTTGTGGTCGGTGGCCTCTTATTGCTCTGGGGAATCGGACTTATGGCCGGTCGCGAGGGTGCTGTCCGCACAATGCAAGAGCAGTGGGGGCAATGGGCTGCAGTAATCATCGATAATCGCATTTGGGCGCTGTTGCATGGCGGACTGATGGCGTTGCTCGGGACACTGGGCATCTATCTGTTGAGCGCCGGCAAACGATCGACCGCCAAGATGTACGGCTCCGTATCGCTCATCATCGCATGCGTAGTCTTCGATGTACTTTTTTTGGCGCGCCACTATGTAGCCACATTCGAAGCGGGCACGCTGGGCGAAAATGAGATCGTCCGCATACTCAAGTCGGCCCCTGAACAGCGTGTTGCACTGGTCTCGCAAGACGGCTTCTATAATCAATGGCTGTCCGTGCTGTTCCCGTATCATGGCATCCCCTCCATCAATGTGTCGCAAATGCCGCGTATGCCCGCAGACTATCAGCGGTATCTGAGCGTGGTCGGCGGTAACCCGCTGCGTCACTGGCAGCTTGGCGGTGTGCGCTACGTGCTTGCGCCCGCGCAAGTGTGGAACCAAATTCAGCAGGATGCCACTTTGCGTGATCAGTTCGAAATCGTTTTCGCATACAGCGTAGAGTCGGCCAATGGCGGCGTGCGCGTCATCCCTTCGACGAGCGAGCGGCCCGGCGAGCATGTTGTGCTGCAAAAGCGCGCACCGCATCCACGCTACGGCTTGTTGGCTGGTTGGCAAGTGATGGACGACGAGCAAATACTAACCCGATTAGGATCCCCGCAATTCCAGCCTTTTCAGCAGGCGCTCATCTCGGCCAATTCGCCCACCGATCACTTGCCATCATCCGAAGGGCAGGGACTCGGCGGCAATGTGAGTCGGCGCGATTTCCGTCCCGGCTATGTGCGACTGCGCGTATCGGCGGACGAACCTTCCGTGCTGCGGTTAGCGGACAAGTATGATCGCTACTGGCGCGCGGAACTGAATGGTGAACCGGTCCCGGTCATGCGCGTCGACTATATCGCCAAAGGCGTCTTCGT
>SLCI01000185.1 GCA_007125875.1 Kiritimatiellia bacterium
AATCATCGCGCCTGCGCGGTGATCTACTGACAAATCTGTTGCGCAATATTGTGGATTCGCTTTATATCGCAGCCCGAAATCACACTCGGCTTATCGTTTTGTTACACCGCGGGGCTACATATGAGCATCGATACGACTATCCAGATTCTCGGCAAAGGCGCAATTCGTTCGCCGCTGCCGCTCGACACGGAACCAGGGAACCTGATTGGAACCTTTACCGACGATGCGACCCGCGTGCGCTATAACGTGGAAGTGGACGGACACGAGGATCGGCCCGAGTTGCTGTTCGAAAAAGCCGGACCGCGCGAAACGATTTATTACGATCCCGCCGAAACTAAAGTCGCTATCATGACGTGTGGCGGCGTGTGTCCCGGCCTAAATAACGTGATTCGCTCCGCCTATCGCGAGTTGAGCAATTACGGCGTACGAGAAGTGCTCGGCATTCGCTATGGACACCAAGGCCTCAATCCCGCAGTAGGCCTCGAGCCACTGCGATTAACCGATGAACTGGTCAACACGATCCACCAGCACGGCGGCACCCTGTTGGGCTCATCGCGAGGTAGCCAGCCGCTTCCCGTGATGGTGGATACGCTGAAAAAATGGGGCGTGCAGGTGCTGCTCACGGTCGGGGGCGACGGCACGCAGCGCGGCGCGCGCGATATCGGCGCGGAAGCCCGCAAGCAGGGCTATCCCCTCTCCGTCGTCGGGGTGCCGAAGACGATTGATAACGATATTCAGTTTGTGCGCCGCACGTTCGGCTTCACGACGGCCGCGGACAAGGCGCGCGAAGTGTTGACCTGCGCGCACGTGGAAGCGCGCGCGTATCCGAACGGTGTAGTGATTGTCCGCCTGATGGGGCGCGATTCCGGCTTTATCGCCGCGGCGGCGGCGTTGGCTAGTCAGGAGGCCAACTTCGTACTGGTGCCCGAAGTGCCCTTCAAACTGGAGGGCGAAAACGGCTTATTCAACGCGTTAAAACGACGACTGGAACGAAAAGATCATGCCGTCATCGCCGTGGCGGAGGGCGCGGGACAAGATCTGCTCGCTGCCCTGCCCCGCCAGACCGACGCGTCCGGCAACGTCCTGCATCACGACATTGGCTTGCATTTGCGCGATCAAATCGCAGCGCACTTCAAGGAGCAGAAGATCGGCATTAGCCTTAAGTATATTGATCCCAGTTACATCATTCGCAGCGTACCGGCCAATTCGGAGGATGCGGTGTTGTGCGATCAGTTTGCACGGCATGCGGTGCATGCGGCGATGGCGGGTAAGACCGATTTGGTGATTGGGTTCTGGAATGAATTCATTCATGTGCCGATTGCATTGGCCACTGCGCAGCGCCGAAAAATTGAACCGGACAGCTTGCTCTGGAGCAGCGTCTTGTCCGCCACGGGGCAACCGGCACAGATGGAATAGACGGTACTGCGCTGGATAATGTGGCTTGAGTTAAGCGGGATTAGCCTCTATTAAGGATATCAAGGGAAGGGGTTGTCATGAATAGACTATTATGGGTGTTGGGTTGTTTGCTGGTTGTTGGGGTAGCGGGTTGTGGCCCCCGAAACGTGTTTGAACCGCCTCCGCCTCCGGAAGTGGAAGTGGGGCAACCAGTGGTGGAAGATGCGACGGTGTATCGCGACTTTCCGGGACGCCTGCAAGCGGTAGAATCCGTCGCGATTTTGGCTCGCGTGAGCGGCACCTTGGAGGAGATCCGCTTCCAAGACGGCGACCTGGTCGAGGCCGGTCAGGTACTGTTCGTGATCGAGCAAGCACCCTATGAAGCGGATGTGCGCCGTGCGCAGGCCCAGTTGGCGCAGGCGAAAGCGGCCTTCACGCTGGCGGAAGCCGCGCTATCCCGCAAACGCAATGCCTTTGCCATTCAAGCGGTTTCAGAGCTCGACCTGCTCAGCTCCGAGGCCGATGTTGAAAACGCAAAAGCCGCGATCGAAGCCGCCGAAGCGGGTCTGGCCCGGGCCGAACTGAATTTATCCTACACGACCGTGACCGCCCCAATCAGCGGGCAAGTGGATCGGCACCGAGTCAGCGTCGGCAATGTGGTGGGCGGCGCGCAGCCGACGCTGCTGACGACGTTAGTCTCGGTCGACCCGATTGACTGCTATTTCTCGGTGGACGAGCGGGCGAGCATTCTGCTACGCCGAATAGCGGCGGAACAAGGTAGCGACACGCGCGAGAGTTTCACTGACCTCGTGCTGGAGTTGGCGGATGGATCCGTTCATGACGCAACGGGATTCATCGACTTTGCCGAAACCCAGATTGACCCCATGACGGGAACCCTGATGGTGCGTGCACGCTTCCCGAACCCCGACGGAGCACTGGTACCCGGCATGTTTGGCCGGGTCCGAGTACCCTACCAGCAACCGAACGCGCTGATGATCCCGGAGAACGCGATCTTGCGCGATATGACGGGGCCCTTTGTCCTCACGGTACAATCCGACGGCATGGTCGAGCGACGCAGCGTGGAGTTGGGCTCGCTGGTGGGAGCGCAACGCATCGTGACCGCCGGACTGGATACAAGCGACACACTCGTGGTGCGCGGCATTCAGCGCGCACGCCCGGGCATGCCCGTACGAGTTAGATCTGCGTCAGATTCGGCTGCGGGAGCGGAATAATGTTTAGTCACTTCTTTATCCGGCGGCCGATTTTTGCTTCGGTCATCTCCATCGTGATGGTGCTGATTGGCGGCTTTTCGCTGCTGAGCCTGCCCGTGGCGCGTTATCCCGAAATCGCCCCGCCCACGATTAACGTAGCCGCCTTTTTCCCCGGCGCAGATGCTAAGACGGTGGCCGACACGATCGGCTCGCTGATCGAGGCTGAGGTGAACGGCGTGGAGAACATGCTCTACATGCAGAGCGTCAGTGGTAACGACGGCACCTATGTGCTGACGATTACCTTCGAATCCGGCACCGACCTGGATATTGCAAACGTATTGGTACAGAACCGAATTTCTGCCGCCATACCCAAACTGCCTCAGGAAACTCAACGAATGGGCGTGCGGGTAAAGAAGCGATCCAGCGATGCCAACTTATATGTTGTGATTCACAGCCCAGACGAGCGATTCGACGGCCTGTTTCTCAGCAACTATTTGAGCCTGAATATTCAAGACGAGATCGCCCGCTCGCCCGGCGTGGGAGAAGTGTCCACGTTTGGTATCGGCAAGTACGCCATGCGCATCTGGCTGGATCCCGAGCAGATGCAAGTTCGGCACATCACGCCCGCCGATGTTATGTCAGCAATCCGCGACCAGAATGTGCAAGCGGCCGCAGGCGGCATCGGCGATCCTCCTGTGCCTGAAGGTCAGGTTTTTACGCTGACCATGAACGTGCAGGGTCGCTTGGCCGATGTGGAGGAGTTTGAGAACATCGTCATTCGGTCTGACTCGGATGGCCGGGTGCTGCGCCTGAAAGATATCGCCCGCGTCGAATTGGGTTCCTCTCTATATCGTGTCACCGCCAGCTATCGCGGACGAGATGCAGCATCGATGACCGTTTACCAAGTACCGGGCGCGAATGCCATTGAAGTGGTGGACGGCGTTAAAAATCGACTCGAAGAACTAGCCCAAGACTTTCCGGAAGGTCTGGAATACGCTATCGTCTTCGACAACACCGACGTGATCAAGGCCTCGATACAGAGCGTGGTATTCAATTTATTTGCCACGCTGGCGCTGGTGATTTTTACCGTTTTCATTTTCCTGCAAAACTTCCGCGCTACGATCATTCCCTCTGTCACAATTCCGGTCTCACTGGTCGGGACCTTTATCGCCTTGGCCGCGTTCGGCTACTCCATCAACCAGTTCACTTTATTCGGCTTGGTGCTGGTTATCGGCATCGTGGTCGACGACGCGATTGTGGTGGTGGAAAACTGCTCGCGCCTAATCGATGAAGGCTTACCGCCTAAAGAAGCCGCCATGCAGACGATGACTGAAGTGTCCGGCCCGGTTATTGCGACGACACTGGTCCTGCTGGCCGTGTTCGTGCCCACCGCCTTTATGGGTGGCATCACCGGCACCTTGTTCCAACAATTTGCGGTCACGATTTCCGTTGCCACCGTGTTTAGCTCGATCAATGCGTTAACCCTAAGCCCAGCCTTGTGCGGTGTCCTTTTGCGGCCTTCCCAAGACAACGGTTCCGGTCCGCGCGGATTTGCCTGGTTCAATAATGGGCTTGAGCGCACGCGCGAAAGTTATTCAGGCGCGGTGGGTTTCCTCCTGCGCAGATTCGGCATTGGCCTTGTACTGTTCGCCGTCATGGTGGCACTGGCTGTGTATGGCTTTCAGCGCTTGCCCACGGGTTTCGTACCGCAGGAGGATGAAGGGTACTGCATCGTCAACATCCAGTTGCCGGATGCGGCATCGCAGGAACGCACTGTTGCGTTCACCGAAGAAGTCGAAGCAATTATCGCGGATGTACCGGGCGTGAAGGATGCACTGATCATTACCGGTTTCTCGCTGCTTGATGGAGTCGCTATTCAAAATGCCGGATTCGCCGTGGTCGTATTCGATTTGTGGCAGGATCGTGGACCTCAGGAAAGTCAGGAAGCGATCATCCAAACACTCAACCAGCGCTTCTCGGGATTGTTGGACGGCGTTGCCACCGCTTTCCCCGTACCGTCTTTGCCAGGGTTGGGCTTGGTCGGCGGCTTCACCATGATGGTGCAGGATCGCGGCGGAGCGGGTATGGACTCGCTTTATGGTGCCGCGCAGGAATTGATTGCAGCCGGCAATGCACAGACAGCACTTACGGGGATGTATACGCCTTTCCGCGCCAATGTACCGCAGATTCGCGCCGTGGTGGATCGCGAGCAAGTGTTGGCGCGCGGCTTGCCCCTGAACGCCGTGTTCAGCGCGCTCCAAACCCATTTTGGTAGCTCCTACATCAATGACTTCTCGATCTTTAATCGCACGTTCGATGTGCGGGCCCAAGCGGAGGGCGCATTCCGCAGTCAGCCTGAAGATGTGTTGAACGTGCAAGTGCGGCACCCGGCTGGCGGCATGGTACCGCTGGGCGCGGTGGTTTCGGTTGAGCATGTCACTGGGCCGCAAAACGTCATCCGCTACAATATGTCCCCTTCCCTCAAGGTCATGGGTTCGGCCAGCGAAGGCTACAGCTCCGGCGATGCCTTATCCCTGCTGGAGCAGATGAGTGCACAGGTGCTGCCGCCGGGTATTGGGTTCGAATGGACCGGCCTCTCGTTCCAGGAAAAGATGGCACAACAAGGCACCGCGATGATTTTCGTGCTGGCGATCTTGATGGTTTATCTCGTGTTGGCCGCCCAGTACGAAAGCTGGTCGCTGCCCATCTCAGTCATTCTCGCTGTGCCTACCGCCTTATTGGGCGCGGTAGTGGGTGTGATGGCGCGGAGCTACGACAACAATGTCTATATGCAGGTGGGCGTGGTGCTGCTAATCGGCTTGTGTACCAAGAGCGCCATCCTGATCGTGGAATTTGCCAAGGAGCAAATGCAGAAGGGACAGTCCCCTACTGAAGCCGCCATGGATGCTGCAAAATTGCGTTTCCGCGCCGTCTTGATGACCGCCTTTTCCTTTATCTTCGGTGTCATTCCGCTGATGGTATCGACCGGGGCCGGTGCGCTCAGTCAACGCGTGATTGGTACGACTGTGTTTTCCGGCATGATTGTCGCCACCGTGATCAGTCTCTTGCTGGTGCCGATGTTATTTATGGTGATTGCGAGGTTGGCTGGGGGACGGAAAGAATAATCGTATGCCCTTATCGTCGTCCGATATCGTTAACCGGAGGCGAAGGAACTGAAACCGATGCATGCAGGACAGAAGAGCGGTCGACGATTAGACGAATCGTAAACCGAAGGTAATTAAGTATGGAAGAGATCTTAAATCAAATGCTTCCGCACGAGCGGCTCGACATTTATCAGCTCTATTTAAGAACAACCAGCAGATGCAGCGATATTGAATCGCCCGCGGTGGGTCAAAGAGTTGTTTTTGGCCACCTAGAACGAGCGACAGAAAGCATCGGAATCAATTTGATACGGGGGAACAGCCAGCCCGCGGGCTCACCTACTCGCGCAAACTATTTAGACATAGCGATTGGCTCTGCGCATGAATGCGCATCTTGTCTAGATATTTGCCTAGCGCAATATGTCATAACGAAAGAAGTTCACGAATCGATTACAGATGATTTTTGGCGTATACGCGGGATGCTATTAGGAATGAAACGAATCCGCCAATCTTCTTTCAAAGAGACACAGTCGCCTTATGGGAAGCCTGGCTTTCCCTTTGCACAGCTTGAGATGTACCGATTATCACTTGAGTTCATTCGTTGGATATATGACTTTCTGGCGGAATCCAAAATAGCTTCTCGCATACAGCATCGCTTAGACAAGAGCTCGACCGGAACCGCTCTAAATATAGCGGAGGGGCATGGACGAACTTCAACAGCAGACCAGAATCGGTTTATGAAGGTTGCGCAGGATCATGCCTATCAGGGCATCTTGCTACTGGACTTAATAGCTGCCAGAGATAGCAACCTTGCGATCCAATCAGCAGAGGGGAAAAGCCTTCAATCCAGAATCATTGCGATGCTTAATGCCTGGCGTGAGAGTAATACGACAAGGGTCGACGATAGCGGTCGACGA
>SLCI01000255.1 GCA_007125875.1 Kiritimatiellia bacterium
CAACCTTTTGTTTTCGATCCAGCGACCGCGTTATCTTCACAAGAACGCATGGAGCGAGTCGATCCCTCAGCCCGCCGTGCTTCACCTGAAGTGAACCGGGGGCGTACTGCTACAGAGCCCACTCGGAATCAACGCCCTGCTGTTGAATCCGCTGAGCGCGCTGAGCGGAATGAGGGGCGTCGAGGGTTATTTAGCTGGCGCAGTAACAACTCTGAGTCTACATCTTCACCCCGTGCTGAGACGAGTCCGAGACCGTTTTCGGGCGAGCCTCTCGGTGTACCACCACAGCGTACGGCTTCAGTCGGTAATCCTGCAGCTTCGCCTGGAGTCGAGACGTTTACTGACCACATCGGAGCGGAGCCAGAGCTGCGTATGCGAGCTGGGCGCGGCTATCGACTGCAGCCGGGCGATCCTGTCCAGATCTATTTGCGGGGGATCCCAGAACCGGCTGACTACGAGTATGTGATCGCGGACGAGGGGACTATCACCTTGCCTTATATTCCGCCCGTGCAAGCTGCGGGCCTTACTGTTTCGGAGTTGCAGCGTAAGATTCACGACACCTACATCGATGAGCAAATCTATCGACAAATCACTGTCAATGTCATCCTGCCCACGCAAAGCTATTTTGTTCGCGGCGAAGTCCGTCAGCCGGGGCGTTTCCCGTTGACCGGCGGTATGACCGTATTGCAAGCTATCGCTGCAGCGGGAGGGTATACTGAATTCGCCAATCCGCGCCGGGTGGAAATTATTCGAGATGGGGAAACGATTCTGGAAAACGCACGCCAAATGGAGCAGAACCCGGATCAGGATCTTCCCGTTAAAGCGGGTGACGTAATCATTGTCCGACGTAGCATATTCTAGTCCTACGTTCCGTCCGCCATCCCCGGTCAGGGGAAAGCGACGTGGCCGTCGACCACCCCCTTTGTCGACGCGTCGGTCCATATACGAATGGGCCTCAATGGTTTTGTTATTGTTGCCCGCTACGGTCGGAATAGTGCTGTTTGGTGCCGTTCGGCCCTGGTCGATGGGCAGCATACTTGTCTTCGTTTTCATTGGAATAGCGCTCTATCTTTTGCGGCCTATTCTTAATCAGCACGTTAGCGAGTTGCGTATACCGCCGGGTGGGCTGCTTTTCCTCGTGATGATGCTTTACACGGCGCTATCCATGCCGATCGCTTCTGTTCCGTACGAAGCTAGGATTGCGCTGTTGAAGTTGGCCAGCTATGTCGGGGCGTACTGGGCGTGGACCGAATGGGCCTCACGGTTCGGGCGCTGGCGGATCCTGCTCTTTGTGCCGCTTTTGCTCGGCACATTGGTGGCGCTATACGCCATCGTTCAACATGTGCAGGGCAGCAATATGGTGTTGAACATGCCGCGTCACGAGCAGTACGGCATGCGGGCCAGTGGTACATTCCGTGCACCAGCGTACATGGGCGCTTACATGGGAACGATTATCTGCTTGGCGCTCAGTCTCATGTTGATGCCAGCCGCTGGAGCCTTTCTTCGCATCTTTAGCGGCTATAGTTTATTGCTTTGTTTTCCTGTCTTGTATCTCTCTGAGTCCCGAAGCGGTTGGGTTGGTACCGCGCTGGGCGTGCCCGTTGTTTTGCTCCTAATCATGGCACGCAAGAGTATGCGGGCGTTTTTGATCACGCTCATCGCCTTGCCGTTATTGGGTGGTGCAGTGTTAGGGAGTGTTTGGGCCGCCTCGCCAATGTTCCAACAGCGTATTCAGGAGGCCATTAACGCGGAGGGATCGGCAGGGTGGCGGCTTGATACCTGGCGCGATACAATGGTGATGATTCAGGATGCGCCGATCCTCGGATTCGGTCCAGGCAGCTACAAGTGGCGCTATTCTCCTTATCAAACATGGGAAACCAATATTTGGGTTGATTATACGCACAACGAATATTTGCAGCTATGGGCCGAATATGGACTGGTTGGTTTGATCATCATGCTGCTCATTGTGGGCAGCATCGTCTATCACTGTTTGCGAAGTTATTTGAAAGCGGAGTTGAGTCGCGACATATGTTTGACCGCAGGTTTTCTGGGTGCCTTGGTCGCTGCACTAGGACACGCGATCTTTGATTTTAATCTGCATGTGCTGTCGCTGGTCCATTTGCTTGTGCTTTATGGTGGCGTCACGATGGGGGGGCTATGCCGTTCCGGATTAATTCAAACCCGGGAATTACCCCAAACAGCGCGCTGGTGGTTACAGTTGCCTCTACTCGTATTAACCTGCTGGGCACTAGTGGCTTCACTTCAGCATGCGGTGGCTGGCACGATGGTGCGTCTGGCGGAAGACGACATCAAAAATGTCAATCTGCTGGCGCCCGATCCATATGGTGTCGCTGAACGTAGAATGCGGATTGCGGCTCGTATGGATCCCGGATTTTGGGAGCCACACTTGCAATTGGGAGATCTCCAGAGACGACGCGCATTCTGGATTCGGGAGCCGGAACTTAGAGAACAAAAACTTCAGCAAGCCTTGGCCCATTATTATCGCGCCCACTCGCTTAATCCCTATGATATGAATCCGGTCTATGGTTTGGGGCGTACCCATTTTCTTTTGGGTAACGAAGAACTCTCCCTGCAGTATCTGCACCGCACGGTAGAGCATGCGCCGATGTTCACCTTCTTCCATATCCAGTTTGGGCTGCAGTTGCGCCAAATGGGATACTACGAGGAGGCGCTCGAAATGTTCATTCGGGCTCGTCGCGCCGGGGCAGGTCAGGAGCCGGTCGTGCGTAGCAACATCCGCTGGCTTCAACAACAGCTACGCGAGCCCTGAGCGGCTTGACGTTGTGGTAACTAGTCAATATGTTCAATACGAATTGAACGAAACTCACAGCCAGCATGTCTTTCAGGTAGGTTTTCAGGCGATTGGGGAACTGACGGGGACGAAGTCTGTCGCCTTGTATTTATGTCATCCGAGTTAGAAGCCTTGCGTCAGCGCTTTATCGAGCGCGCAGGACAGATCACGCAATCCATTGGCATTGGTCGTGTAATCGGGCAGAGCTTTGCCCATATCTATTTCAGTCCCGAACCACAAACACTTGATGATCTCACTCAAGCGCTTCAGATCAGCAAAGGCTCTGCAAGTATGTCGGTCCGTCAATTAGAGCAATGGGGTGCCGTTCGCCAAGTCTGGATCAAGGGCGAGCGAAAAGATCACTACGAAGCCAATGATGATTTTGGTCGGATCATTCGACGGGCGCTCTTGGATCTGATTGGACGTCGAATGGAAACGACCGACACGCTGCTAGAGGATAGCGAAGCGTATGTAAAACGCGATCAGGGTAAGTCTCAAGATCCTGAACACGCCTTCATGGAGCGCAGGATCAAGAAGTTGCGTCATTTCCGGGATCGGGCGCAATACATATGGGATAGCTCTGTCCTGCGTCTTTTGCTTAAATGATTCCACGAAAGGATAGTGAATGTCATGAACGTACCGTTGCTTGATCTCAAGGCCCAGTATAGTGCGCTTCAATCGGAAATCGATGCAGCCGTAAAAGCCGTTTTCGATTCCCAGTATTTTATATTGGGTCCAGAGGTGATGGCTTGCGAGCAAGCAGTTGCAGCTTATTCACACGCCACCCACGGATGCGGTGTGTCATCGGGTACGGACGCGTTACTGATGGCATTGATGGCGGAGGATATCGGGCCGGGCGACGAGGTAATCACAACCCCATACACGTTCTTTGCTACTGCCGGTTCGATCGCGCGGACCGGTGCCCGTCCCGTATTCGTTGATATTGATCCGGAAACCTATAATCTGCGCGCGGACCAAATAGAGGCCTGTATCACGAACAAAACCAAGGCGATCATGGTTGTGCATCTCTATGGCCTGATGGCTGATATGGATCCGATTATGGCGATTGCAGCGCAGCAGGGGCTACCCGTGATTGAGGACGCGGCGCAAGCGATCGGGTCCGAGTATAAAGGGCGTCGAGCCGGCTCGATTGGTGCCTACGGATGTTTTTCGTTTTTCCCTTCCAAAAACTTGGGCGGTGCGGGTGATGGCGGGATGGTCATCACCCAAGACGAGCAGCGCGCAAAGAAATTGGTGATGCTTCGTAATCACGGTATGGAGCCGAAATATTATCATGCCATGATTGGCGGAAACTTCCGTCTGGATGCCCTGCAAGCCGCGGTGATTAACGTTAAACTGAAGTACCTTGATGAATGGAGTCGTGGTCGCCAAGCCAACGCCTTGCGTTACAAGCGACTATTCGAGGAGGCAGGGATCGGACCGGACCAAATTCAGATGCCCTGGATGCCACCAAGCACGGATCCATCGTATGCGGGTACCTGCGGTTGTCGGCATATCTTTAATCAGTTTGTGATCCGGTCAACGAACCGCGATGCCCTGCGTGATCACCTGATCGGACAGGGAATAGGGACAGAGATCTACTATCCTGTCCCGCTACATATGCAGGAATGTTTTACCTATCTTGGGTACAAGGCTGTTGATTTCCCTGAAGCAGAGCGCGCTGCGGCTGAAACGTTGGCCTTGCCGATTTATCCGGAACTGACGGATGAGCAAGCAGTCGCCGTCGTTGATAGCATTCAGTCCTTTCTGCGCTGAATGAGCCGAAACATGACAAATCATTTCATTGATCATCAACTTTATCGTCAGATACTGGAGTCAATGCCGATCGCGTGTGTGGATGTGGCGATTGTTGCTGATGGCAAAGTGCTCTTGGTGCGGCGTCAGGATGACCCCGCCAAAGGGCAGTGGTGGGTTCCCGGTGGACGTGTGCGCAAAGGCGAAACGTTGAAGGACGCGGCTCGGCGTAAGGCGCAGGAAGAAGTGGGCTTAACTTGTCATGTAGGCCCCATTATTCATACTGACGAAACCATCTTTCCTGATGGCCCCTATGACGTGCCGATCCATAGTATAAATACCTGCTTCTTTTTATATCCGGAAAGCAATACGACAGCGATTCAACTGGATGATCACCACGAGGACGCGAAGTGGGTCGACTCCATTGATAAGGATTTACACCCCTATGTTCGCCTTTGTTTGGCCGGGGCCGGCTTGAAATGAAACTCATTCCAGGAGCTGGCATGTCGCCATCAGCTGCTCCGCTGACCGACGATGAGAAGACGCTCATTTTGAGCAATCTGCGCCTGACTGTTGCTGACCGACTGAAACGGCACGACGCTGCTTTACATGCGCTGAACCAGCTTCGAACGGCCGTCCGCGAAGCTGAGCCAAGCCAAAGATGATGCAACAACTACTAATCGGCGGATACCAAGAAGCCTTGCAGCATTCCGTCGAAGTGTGCATAGATGAGCATTAAGTTCGAATAGTATCGTTGTCCGCCATTATCCGAGCCAAAGAGGCGATGAACTGGGATCGCGATCATGAAGCCGTAAGACATTGAAGTTTATTCAAGAACAAGGAAGGAAGATACGATGAACAATTTTTGGAACGATAAACGTGTTGTCGTTACCGGTGGTGCGGGGTTCTTGGGCAGCTTTGTATGTGAGAAGCTGAAGGAGCGCGGTGCTGCTGAAGTGTATGCACCCCGTAGTGCCGATTATGACATAGTCGAAATCGACGGCGTCAATAAGCTGCTTGATGACACCAACCCCAATCTCATCATCCACCTGGCCGCCCGTGTGGGTGGAATCGGCGCCAATCGCGAGCATCCCGGCGACTTCTTTTACGCCAATCTCATGATGGGGGTGCAATTGATTCACGAGGCATGGAAGCGCGGTGTCGATAAGTTCCTCGCGCTCGGCACGATCTGTGCCTATCCCAAATTTACACCCGTGCCCTTCAAGGAGGACGACCTCTGGAATGGCTATCCGGAGGAGACCAATGCGCCCTACGGCTTGGCCAAAAAGATGTTATTGGTTCAGTCGCAGGCCTACCGTCAGCAATACGGTTTCAACTCCATCTACTTGTTGCCGGTCAATCTGTATGGGCCGCGCGACAACTTTGATCCGAACAGCTCACACGTCATCCCAGCGCTGATCAAGAAATGCATTGAAGCGAAGGAATCGGGCGCAGACCATATCGAGGCATGGGGCGACGGCTCGCCTACACGTGAGTTTCTTTATGTCGAAGATGCAGCCGAAGGTATTGTTCTGGCGACCGAAAAATATGACAAGCCGGAACCAGTAAACTTGGGCAGTGCCTTTGAGATCAGCATCAAGGATCTGACTGAGACGATCGCACGGCTGACCGGTTTCGAAGGTGAAATCCGTTGGGATAGCTCCAAGCCCAATGGACAACCTCGCCGCAAGCTGGACGTTGCATTGGCCGAGCAGGAATTCGGATTCAAGTCCACCACCTCTTTTGAGGACGGGTTGAAGCAAACGATCGAGTGGTATATCGCCAATCGATAGGTTTCTTTCGCGGATAATCGGTCAAGCAACAACATGAAGCAATTGATCAAGCGGTTAGCCCGTTCAGTCGGGTATGACATCCGCAAATATCGTCCATCGGATTCTATCGAGACGCTGGTAGCGCATATCCTCAAACAGCAAGATATCAACTTGGTCATTGATGTGGGGGCGAATACTGGGCAGTTCGGACAGCTGCTCAGAGCGGAAGGGTACACTGGCCGCATCATTTCTGTGGAGCCAC
>SLCI01000032.1 GCA_007125875.1 Kiritimatiellia bacterium
TCTACGGTGGCCGTATTCTCCGTTATATTCTCGGCTAGGGCAGGCGTTAGGCTGGGAGGCAATAGTAGTTCTTGCGTGTCGTCAAACTCACGCACTCGACCTTGTGTTACGACATCATCGACACGGAACTGCCCGCCGCCTCCGCTCTCGCGAGATTTATCATCCCAACCCGCAACACGCACCACCGCTTGGGTCGCCCAATCCGCTGCAACAGGAGCCGATATAGCGATTGTCTCATCGGCGGGCAGCTGGCCGGACGAGACAAACACATCATCCACATAGAGCGCATAAGCGGCAGGGCCCGCTGACGTCGATCGAGCAAGCAACGTGATATTCGTTATTTGGAGTTCGTGTTCATCAATGGCTTCAAGAGAGTAAAGGAAGTGCTTTGCTGAAGAGGAAGACTCAGCACCCCAGCCACTGTTTCCTTGTGCGTACGGCACACCTGAGCCCGTCCATGTAGTCTCCTGCGCTGATCCGTAAGATAGGGTGCCGGAAGATACTGTAAATTCCGACGCCACAACCAGCGGATGCGTGACCTGTGCGGAGTTCGTATTCCCGGTAAACTCATATACAGCCAAGACAAAATCCGAACTGGCCTCGAACGGTGCACTGCGTACACGAAAGAATTGTGACCCGAGTGATGAAAGCGCTGCGATCGATGCCGTATGACGAATTTCCTCATCTGTTCCCGGAACGGCTGTAAACTCTTCGAGCGGGATCCATTCACCTACCGTCAGCGAATGACGATATTCAATCGTATACAGACGATTAGTCACAGAATCGAAAGATAATTCAGCTGCCTCAGATGAGACCAATTCGTGGCGGAGTGTGAATAGTTCGGGATCAGCGAAGGTAATGGACACACTTATTTTAAATGTGATCAGAAAAATCGATATTAGTCGGGCAATAAACATGAATTGTGCGAGAAGATAAATACGAGCTTAGGTCTCAACGCGTAAGCATCTAATATAGAGCGAAAAGATCAAGAAATTACGCCCATCAAACAAGACGCCACGTTTTGATGCGAAGGTTAGCTGTTTCACCGCACAGTAGAATCGGCCTGCCTTGCGACTTTCTTGCTCATGATGTAATCATCCATCACGAAGCCTTCACCGATTGATTTGACTGTCTCATCAACAACTTGGAAGCCATGTTTTTTGTAAAAGCGGACTGCTGTGGCATTGTTTCTGTTCACTGTCAGCCATAATTTATCTTTGCAGAGTTCGCGACAGCGGGCCTCCACAAATGACAGCATAAACGATCCAAGTCCTTCACCTTGCTTTTGAGGGAGAACGTATATTTTACTAAGTTGCAGAGAGCCACTCTCATGACTTAGAGCAAAATACCCCATAGGACCCTTTTCGCTATCCAACAAGTAATATTCGACGCCCTCTCCTATTTGTTCGGCGATTGCCGCTGAACTTTGGATGGCGTTCAGCATGTACTCTACCTGAGCCTCGCCAATTATTGGCGTAAAATGATGGGTCCAAATGATGCGCGCGAGCTGGGCGACAGCGGCTACCTCACACTCCGATTTAACAGGGCGAATCGTCGGCATGACTTTTCGTTACAGGAGACAAGCTGGCCGGTAGCTTAAATCAGATGATCTGAATGATGACGTCTTCGACATCATCTTCATCAGGTTCTTGCTCCTCGACCACAGCAAATGTAGGCAGAATACGATAGTAGACCTGAAGCGTGAGCGCAGACATCGCGGTGCTAAATGCGGGACCAAAGAAATGCTCAAAGCCGAACGGGATATTTGCCCCGCTGCGAGCCGGAGATGTCCAGCTTCCATCACGATTTTGGTTATTGATGAAGACGGGAGCGAATTGATTATTCCAAGAATCCCACGTGCCGCCGCCTTGCTGGAACTTGACCTGCGTCACATAATACCAGCGGCTCATAAACCATGAATTGGGACGGTCCCAGTCGATCCGGGCATCACGCAATACTTGCATGCCCGTGCGGGCTTCGGAGGAAGCCCCCAGACCATACAATTGCAGTGTCAGCACGGCGGCTGCCGTCACACCGTGATCCGGCCGACGCGCGCTTTGTACTCGCTCCTGAATGTAGAAAAATTCGCCGTCTTCAGCCTGACGAGCGAGCAAGCGCTGCAGACCTCGCTCGACCCCTTCATCAAGATCCTCGTTGCGCGCACCAGCAAGTTGAGCAGCCTTCAGTGCCTGCATCTGCCAGACTGAAACAGACGTGTTGACCACATCGGTATCCTCGTAGCTGTAAAACCACAGACCACGGGGATTTTGTCCTTCCAAAATCGAATTTACGCCTTTTTCCATCGCTGGCCGCAAGGTGGGTAAACGCGTCAACGCATAGGCTTCGGCAATCGCGTAGGTTGCGATTGCATTGCCATACGTCCCAGTTTTGTAAGGCACATTGCCATCATCGGTATCAATGAAGTGTCCCTCGTCGGATTGATTATCAACCAGAAAACGAATGGCCCGACGAACGGTGTGGCCATAGCGTTCTGAGGCTAGTGTCTCTCCGTGAGCAAGAAAGGCGAGCAATGAGAGTCCGGTGACGCCAACACGCATGCGCTGGCCACCTTCGCCGCCGATTTCTGCACTCCATGAACCATCTTCATTTTGATTTTCGCGCAACCACTCAAGCGCACGTATAACGGCCTGCTCGGTCAACTCACCCCAGCGCCCCCCATATCGGCGCAATAATTCTGCACGTCCATCGGCATTGCGGCCCGCGAAAAGCCCCTGCATCGTCAACGGACTATCGACCGCTTGCACGTCCAGAGCCGTAAAGTCCATATCGGGAGTATCCTGAGCAAAATCTTCCATGTCGGGAGGGACGTCCATGTCGACGTCCATGTCCGGCATTTCAAAGTCCAGGTCGAAATCAAGTGGCTCGAGCTCGGGCTCGATATCGTCTAGCAGATCATCGAGATCGACAACATCCATTTCCATCAGCGTGACTTCAACCTCTTCGGTTCCTTCGCGCACGTCGAATACGATATAGTGAATAGCCAGATAAATGATCAAGATGTGCAACAAGATAGACCCCGTAGGCCCAATCAAGTGTTCCAGCACCTTTTTCTTTAGAAATTCTTTTCGAGACACAATCGACTCCTAGTTCATACTGACCACGGACAAATTGCGCAGTCCAACTTTTGCGCATAAGTCCAAGATCTCGATGAGGTTTTCATGGCGTGAATGCGCTGTAGCCATAATTAATACGGTTTGATCGCGATCCAATGCCGCAAGCCGTCCCAGCGTTCGCTCAATCTCAGGCAAACGCATTTGGCGATCGTTCACGGTGAAACCGTCCGCATAAATCACCACTCGCAGAACATTCGGGGTCTCCATCTGCTCGCGCTGCTCGGCATCGGGAGCAGGACGGTATACATCGAGGTGCGCAATATCATCCAAGACTTCAAATGTCAGAATGAAATAGATCAACAATTGGAAGACGATGTCGATCATGGGCGTCATCGACAGTTCCGCATCGATCAACGACACCCGTTTGCGCTTGCGCTTATGTGCCATCAGAAGGCTCCCTCAAAACTAGTTCAATTGCTTAATTGCGGCAAAAGAAATTCGGTACAGGCCGGCTTGGGTACAGAGATCCATTGCATTTTTAATGTGCTGATGATTAGCGTCCAGGTCACCCCGAATCACAACCGGCAATGATTGCCCATGAATGCCCACCGTATTTCGCATAATGGAGAAGAGTTGCTGTCCAGATAGCGGCACACGTCCAATCGAAAACTCGCCGCGATCACTCACATCGATGGTGACCGTGCGCGGATCTCGCTGTTCGACTAGTGGACCATGAGGCGACATCGCCATGCGAATACGCTCATCCATGGCATCTCGTTCCATTTCAACAGTGAGCACGAAAAAGATGATCATCTGAAAGACGATATCGATCATCGGCGTCATGTTGATGCCGCCCGCGTCCGACACTCTATTCTTACGTGCTTTCGGCATGTTTTCGATCCTTTAAGATCAAGCCTACTGGTTGTTTAATCACTTTTTGAATAATTAATCGTCCACAACCTCAACGTTACGGAAGACCTTAATCAAGTCCATGGTCGTGCCTTCCATGTTGAGGATGATGGTGGTGGCCTTATTTCGGAAATAATAGAAGAAGGCCACTGCGGGGACCGCGATAGCCAAACCAGCCGCTGTCGTGAACAGCGCCTGCGAGATGTTTAAGGCCAGCATGGCTTGCTGTGCACCACCGGCCTCGGTGGCCAGGGTGGCAAAGGCGAAGATCATACCTTGCACGGTTCCAAGCAGTCCTAACATCGGCGCCAGATTGCCGACGACGTTGAGGTAATTAACGCGCTGCATCAGTTTCTCGCCTTCAAGATCAGCCGCAACGGCAACCGCATCCTGAATGGCTTCAAAACCTTCCTCTACGTTCGTGAAGCCAGCGGACAGAATATTGGACAGCGGCACGGGGGTATCCTCACAGTGCTTCAACGCCTTCATGACATCGCCCTGCTCCATCGAGGTGCGCACCTCAGAGACCAACTCTTCAGGTGCAATTTTAGAGGCACGAATGGTGATAAAGGAGTCCACAATCAGCGCGATGCCCGCTATGGAGGCCGCAAAAATCGATAACCACAAGATAATACCGAGGAACCCTGCTCCCGTGACGATTTGTATGAAACCGGGCTGCGCTGCGCGCGCTGGCTCCCCATCGTCTTCCAAGGTCATTCCAGGCGCGACTTGTTGTGCCTCTTCTTGAGCCATCACCGGCTCAACCGCGAAGCCCAAAGCCATCAACAACATGAACCCTACTATTCCCAACAAACGTATGCGCATAATCGATCTCCTTACCAACAACCCCGTCTATTCACAGGCTCTGATTTCTCCATCCTATTGTATTTCAATCCCAATGAAAACCCTGTTTTCAGCTTCCTAGTCGCTCGTGCGCTTGACGCGCAAATGGACTTTGACCGTACTCATTGATAACCTTGCGAAACATCTGGTTTGCCCGATCATCACGCATGGATTCAAGTGCGACGCCTGCCTTATATAACGCCTCCGCTTGGACATCACGCTGAGCGGAGAAAAGCACGACCGTGCGCAGATAGTCGAGCACAGCCGCCTCTGCAAGACCTCGCTGCATCTTGATGTCGCCCCGCATCACTTGCGCCCTAGCCGCATCGACACGTTCACCATCGGAGATCAGCTCATTCAGATTCCGCTCCAGACGATCGAGCTCACCGGAACCGAGCATGGACCGATAAAAGGCCCAACGCACATTACTATCCTCGCGTCGGTTCGGCGCATTTTGAAATAAGCGCTGAAACGAAGACATGGCGGACGAGTATTGGCCCAAATTATTTTGTGCGCGCCCAATCAAGATCAACGCCTCATTATCCCAACCCAGGTTGCGGAACTGCGATATGACGCCCTCAAGAATGGAAATCACTTGCTCATTGTTACCGGCCTGCAACTGTTGGCGTGCCTGATCAATCTCCCGGGGACGCGGAGCCCACGCCTCTGTGTATTGTCCACGCGTAAATGTCAGATCACCTCGCGGCGTGGTTAGAATTATGTCGCCGTTGGCTCGGGCACGAATCGCTGAACCCTCCATGCGACGCCCATCGGTTAAAATGACATGAGCCGCTTCCACGGGCCACGCGAGCAAGAGTGGCAAGCACAACAAGAACACTGTTCTCGGTTTAATGAGCTTATAGGACTTTTTCATACTGATACCTCGTTTCTAGTCGTACCTTACTGAATCGCTCGTCGACGCGCATCGGCTCGTATGCGACGCACCTCTTCGACATGATCGCTTTGTGCGAAATCTTCCAAGTATTGCGCGCTGACGTCTTCGACTTCTTGATAGAGTGACAGCTCCATGGCGATCTCCAAGCTACGTCGCAAACTTTCCTCAATAATCGGGCGCAAATCCCGATTGGTCGGGTCTTGTAACAAGGCGATACGCTGGTATGTCGCCAAGGCGGCCTGTTGCTCACCTCGCGCTTGCTGCAAGGAGGCCAAAGAGAATTGTGCGCGCTGATTTACGAGGTTGTCTTGCGATAGGCGCAAGATATCGGAAAGAGCGGCATGCGCTGCATCATATTGTTCGATTTGCTTGTTGGCATCCGCCAACAGGAAACGCGCATCAAAGAAGAATGGCGAATTCGGGAAGCGCTCAAGCAGATCGTCTAACGCCTCGATGCTGGCGCTGTAGCTTCCTTGATGATGATAAGCGGAACCTAAACCAAAGAGCGCCAGTTCTAACATGCGCCGCTCTTCGGTTGTTTCGACTACGCGGCGATAGGCGGGAATGACATCCTCATACATGCCATTATCCAGCATAAGCTGGCCGATCCGTGTGAACTCTTCGGGCGAGAAGGCGTCCGGGGTTTCGATCATCCGCCGGAATGCATCACGGGCGATATCCGGTTGTCCGATTTCAAATGCGGAACTGACGAGTGCGAACAGAGCGCTGCGTCCCTCTTCTGAATCGGGGTAGCGGGCAGCGAGATCCTCAAAGACCTGCGCGGCTTCCTCTGAGCGGCCGATCTCGAGTAGCAAGGCCCCTTTGTCGCGCATGGCCGTTGGTGCCAATGACGATTCCGGGTGACGCTGCAA
>SLCI01000112.1 GCA_007125875.1 Kiritimatiellia bacterium
CCACTAATCGTCAGTGTTCCTGTTTCGTTTTCTTCGTGGAATCCAATTACGTTGCGATTAAATGTGAGCAGGCTGTCGGAGTCATTCACGATGCTGCTATTAAGCGAGGTGAATCGTGTGAGAATACGCTGGGCGTTATTACCTGAGGTGCCCACCATTACGGGTCCGGCACCACTAAAAACGTTAAAACCTCCGGAACCGACGAGCAGAAAGCGATCATTTTCGCTTGTGAATCCCGCAGCATCAAATTGGGTTGAGCCGCTGCTGCGGAAATTGACTGAGTTAAATGCGCGATTCCCCGCAGCCAAGTGGGGGTTGCTGGAGTTGACTCCGTCGATATTAAAAAACAGATTGTCGAGCTCTCCGGGCTCCGCTGCTGGTTGGATGATCTCAGTGGGGCTCGTTGACCAATTATCTGTTGTTGTGACGCGCTTGTTGGATCCTGCGTCCGTGTAATAGAAGTTGCCCTGTCCCGAAGCCACCTCCGCCGCGAAGGGAGCCGCTACCAACAGCGCGAGTGTGCCCGCCAATATCCGCTTTTTTGACCCATTGCTTTTCATAGTTCGTCTCCTATCGTTAACGATCGTCGCTTGACCTTAATCCGTTACATAAGTCTTCTCTGAGATTGGCCAAGACTATGAGTGAGACGTTCAGAAGTCAACATTATTGTGTAATAATTATTATGCTATTATGCAGTTCTGTTTTGTGGCATGGGGGCAGGGGTGACCTGTAAGGCACGCGTGACGGCAATAAACTCCAGCCGGAGGGAGGTTGTGTGAGAGGTGTCGAGAGAGGCGATCCCGCCCGATCAGTGCGCTTACGAAATGTCTTTGATCGGTCGATGTTCGCGGCGGTATTTGAGCGGGGACATGCCGGTTTGTTTGCTGAACAGGCGGATCAGGTACTGGACCGATGAAAATTCCATCTCATCAGCGATGAGTCGGATGGGTTTGTCGGTCGAGACCAACTCTTGTTTGATGCGGTCGATTCGCGAACGGATCATCTCATCTTGTAAGGAGTAGCCCATCACCTTTTTGAAGCGCCACTGCAGCGTACGCGTCGCAAGACCAACATGTTCGGAAATGTCGTTAATTGATTTCCACTTCGTGGAGTGATCCCAGATAAATCGGATGGCGCGGGCAACTTGAACATCTTCTACTGCACGAATATCAGATGACCGACGCACCACAATGTCCTTCGGCGCAACGAGATTGGTTTTAATCTTAATTTTTCCACCGTTCATCATTCGGTCTAACTGTTCAGCTGCTCGATATCCTATTTCTTCAAAATTGGGATCGATGCTCGTAATTGGAACACGTGCGAATGGGCATACAAGGGGATCGTTATTAACGCCGATAACGGCAACTTCTTCGGGAACCGCAATATCCTCGGCAATCAGTTGGCGAATCAATTCGGTGGCATCGTCATCATCGATACAAAAGACGCCCACCGGACTTCGCAGAGTTTTAAGCAATTTCCCGAAGGATTTGGGCTGATGCGACCCATTGGTGGCGTAGACGGGTTGGCGTTTGCGCGTTAGGCGAATGTCGACACATTCCATATCCCGGGCAGATGCGATGGCCGCATGGAAGCCAGCAATCCGGTCATGCACATAGGTGTGATTAGCACGGCATAATGTCATAAACCTGTGAAAGCCTCGCTCCAGAAAATGCTCGGCGGCCATTTGGCCAATCGCGCGATTATCAGCATGGACGCGTGGCACCTGCAGGCCGCTACCGAAATCTTCCAAGGCGACAACCGGTCCAGCGAACCCTTTAACCATTTCGACTCGATTCCGGTCATGGGGGCCAAATTCAACGATTAGTCCGTCGAGGTCCGGGACCTTGATGACGGCTTCGGGCATATGGTGGGAAGAGTAGACATCCCAGTGATGCTGTTGAGCATACTTTAGAACACCCAAATGCACGCGCATTTCGTACCAGCGCGTCGAAAACAATATTTTCTTGGCCATAACCACCCCTTATACGTCCTTGTGAAGAGGTAGAGTTATACTTTTGCGCAATCCTGTCAATCGCGATCTTTTACCAAGCGAAACCCGATGTGACTGGTGCCGGTATCCGGCGATGTGCCTCGGCGGGCTGCTGGGCGATAGCTCTCGCAGTAGTCTGGATGACATAGGAAAGAGCCGCCCTTGATCACTCGGCGTTCAGCGCCAGGCACGGAGGGCGGGGAAGGGTCACCGCGCAGAAAGGGTTCGGGGTCGTCTTGCGCTGGCCCGGTCGGGTTACAACAGGTTTCGCCCGTATCAGCTCGCTGAGCGAAAGCGGCTCCGTGGTAAATGTCCGAGCACCAATCCCAGACATTACCTGCCATATCATATAAGCCGTATCCATTAGGAGGAAAGGATCCAACCGGTGATGTCCCGGCAAAGCCGTCTTCTGCGGTATTGCGATAGGGAAAGTTGCCATGCCAGCGGTTGACCATGATCTCACCGTTCGGACGCTCTTCGCTGCCCCAGCTGAAACGGGCACTCTCCAGGCCCCCTCGTGCGGCAAATTCCCATTCCGCCTCGGTGGGCAGCCGTCCGCCGGCCCAATCAGCAAACGCGACGGCATCTTCCCAGGCAACATGAACGACAGGATGATCGAGGCGCTCGGCAATCGAGCTCCCCGGGCCTTCCGGGTGTCGCCACGATGCCCCAGTGGTCCACTCCCACCATTGCCCCATATGGCGCAGATCAACGGGGCCTTCTGTTGGGCGAAAAACAAGCGAGCCAGGTGCAAGAGCCTCCGGTGGCGGTCGTGGCGTGCCGGGCGGTACTTGTTTGCGTATCTCTTCCCAGTCGAGAGCGCGTTCAGCTACAGTGATGTAACCTGTCTCTTCAACAAATCGCTCAAAACGTGCGTTCGTAACAGGGTGGATGTCCATATAGAACGCATCGACTCTGACGCGGTGTACCGGGCGCTCGTTTGGATAGGCATGCGGTTCCTCCGATCCCATGAGGAATTCGCCGCCGGGAATAAGGACCATGCCCGCAGGTGGGGATGCTTGCGTTTCTGCGTTGACCACGATGAGCCCTTGAAGGGCCAGAGTCATGGCCAATATTTTAGTTAAGTGACCTGATCTAATTTTCATGTCAGCTCCTGGCAGGCTGCTGAGATTTGATTTAGCCTGTGTAAACTTTGCTTCGCCCTAAATCGAGACGTGGAAATTTCCCATGTTTTTCATTTACTCCCTGATGTAGTTGCAGTATAACATAACAATACTGACACAAAAACGCAACATTTGGCAGGGCTTTTCGTCCGCATGATTAGCCCCCGCACTCATATTGAGTTCGCAAGCTGCTCAGTGGGCATGCAAGGATTCTGGAGTTAAACATAGCAGTGAGGAGACGTAAAATGAAGCAAAACAAGTTGTTCAGGCGCATCCTGTTGGGAATGCTCATGGTCGGATGGTTGATGCTCGCCAACTCGGCGGAAGCGACTGGGAAGACGCCCAATATTCTCTTTTTCTTTACGGATGACATGGGGATTGGGGACACGCGTATCTATGACGAACATGCCGCGATTAGTTTGCCCAATTACGAGCGATTGGCCGAACGAGGGCTTGTGTTCAATTACGCGCACGCAGCAGCAGCAGTTTGTGCGCCGACTCGCTACAGCGTGTTGTCTGGAAATTATCCGTGGCGCGGACGGCAACCAAATGGGACCTGGATGGCCCATCAGCCTTCTCAGTTCCGTCCGGGCCAGCCTTCGTTGGGGGACCTGTTGAAGCGGGTGGGTTACCACACGGCCTTTTTTGGCAAGGAGCATCTAGGCGGCGGACTGATTGATCGTAATACGGGGCGGATCGTGCAGGGTTGGCGCTATGATGTGGCTGATATCGATTTCTCGCGACCGATGCCGGAAGGTCTGCAGACAAAAGGTTTCGATCATGTGATCTCATTGCCGCAAGGCATTCAGGGCCCCCCCTATGCGTGGTTTAAAAACGGGCTGTTGGTGGGTGATCCATCGGAGATCAAGATCTGGGAAGAAGGTCAATATGGTCGCTCGGTGATTAAGCGCACAGGGTGGGGGATGCCCGGCTTTGACACCTCGGAGGTGGGCCCTATGCTGACAAAGTTCGCCTTAGAGTTTCTCGATCGGCACTACGCGGAAAATGAGGCCGCAGATGAGCCGCGACCCTTCCTGCTTTATTACAGCAGTCAAAGTTGTCACACGCCACACACGCCGCCTGAAGAGATGTTGGGCGTGCAAATTGAAGGAGCGAGCGGACATTCGGCTCACTTAGATATTATCTATGAGGCGGATGTGACGCTGGGAATGCTTCTGGATCGAATTGAAGCTGCGGGTGAACTGGAGAATACGCTTGTGATATTCACCAGTGATAATGGTGGATTGAATTGGACGCAGCGTGCCGAAGGGGATACCAGCCATGACTCCTCGGGAGATCTACGAGGTGGGAAAGCACAAATATGGGAGGGTGGTCATCGAGTGCCTTTCGTCGTGGCCTGGGGCGATGGATCAGATTCGTCCCCGATTCCGCCCGGAAGACGCACCGATGCGCTGCTTGGGCTGCAAGATGTCTATGCTACGTTGGCGGAATTGACGGGGCAGACCTTGGCGGAAAGTGAAGCATTGGATAGCTTTTCCTATTATCGCCTATTGCGAGGTCAGGAGGACGCGCCCAGGCGAGAGAATATGTTGATTCAGTCAAACGACGAGCCAGAGTGGGGACAGGATAATACGCGTGCCTATCGCGAGGGGCCCTGGAAGTTGGTTGTGAATCGAATTCATCAGCCACGGAACTTCTTTAACTTGGTCGATGACCCGGGAGAACGTAACGATTTGATTCGAGATCCCGCGCATGAGGATCGGATCGAAGCCATGCTGGAAGGGTATAACAATATCCGCCATAGCCGACGCAGTGTGCCGTTGCTTTGAGTCTGCCTGTTAGCGAAGAAGCAGCAAATCCCGCCACGGTGATCGAACCTGGCGGGTGTGAGGTAGGCCGCTTTTCATTGGCATTCGTTTCTGCGTTCGGTTCCGATGGTGTACGATAGGCTGTGATGGAGAAAGCTAACCCAAAGGGCTCGGGCTGGATGCAAGGGGTGGCGCCTTGGCAAACGCGCCCCTATAGCGTGATGACGAAGCCGGTTGGGCCAATCTGTAATCTGGATTGCACCTACTGTTATTACCTGGAGAAGGAAAAGCTATTCGCGCGATCTGAAAAGTATCGTATGTCGACGGCCCTGCTCGACAAGTATATTCGCGAGTACATTCAATCGCAAAGTACGCCAGAAATCACATTTACTTGGCAAGGTGGCGAACCCACATTGCTTGGGGTGGATTTCTTTCGGCGTGTTGTTGCGTTGCAGGAAGAACACGCTGACGGGCGCACGATTCACAATTGCCTGCAAACCAATGGCACCCTATTGAACGATGAATGGAGCAGCTTTTTTGCCCAGCACAAGTTCTTAATCGGAATCAGCGTGGATGGCCCAGCTGAGTTGCATGACGCTTATCGAGTGGATAAGCGACAACGCCCTACCTTTGATCGAGTGCTGCAAGGCGTAGGCTATTTAAAGAAGCACGGTGTTGAATTCAACACGTTAACCGTTGTGAATCGGCTAAACTCCAAGAAGCCGCGCAAGGTTTACCGTTTTCTGAAAGAGATGGGTTCAGAGTTCATTCAGTTTATTCCGTTGGTCGAGCGCAAGCCTAACGCAACGGCGCGTAGTCTGGGGCTGGATCTTGCGTCCCCACCTGATCTAAGCGAAGCAGAGGAAGAACATTCTCCCGTGACTTCATGGAGCGTCGGCTCGGTTGCGTATGGCGATTTTCTCATCGCCATTTTTGATGAGTGGGTTCGGAAGGATGTTGGTTCAACCTTCGTCCAGCTATTTGATGTGGCACTGAACAACTGGATGGGGCTGGGTTCGCCGCTCTGTGTCTTCGCCGAAAAGTGTGGCCGCGCCTTGGTAATGGAACACAATGGTGACGTCTATTCTTGCGATCATTTCGTTTATCCCAAATACAGATTGGGTAATGTTGCCGACCAATCATTGGGCGCGATGGTGGAGTCGTCAGCCCAGATTAAGTTTGGTGAAGATAAGTTGACCACATTGCCGGCTTACTGCCGGTCTTGCGAGGTACGCTTTGCGTGCAATGGTGAGTGTCCCAAGCATCGTTTCATGCATACGCCTAGTGGAGAACCGGGCCTGAACTACCTATGCGGCGGATACAAAAAATTCTTCAAGCACATCGATCCATATATGCGAACAATGTGCCAGCTGCTGCATGAAAAGCGGCCAGCTTCGGATATTATGGCGCAGCTCGCCTAAAGCTCGAATGCGCTGCGCGGCCGGACACGCGGATTGCGCCACTCGTCCATATCCAGCCCTTGAAATGCGGGTTCGAGCATTTCTGCACTCCACTCGTTGAAGGTCTCGACCATTTCGCTGACGCGGCCTGCCGCATCAGGAGCTAAATTCCGACTCTCGGAAATGTCGTTGCGCAGATTGAAAAGCAATGTGTTCTCTGATGCTCTGGGGCGAACCACTTTATAATCACCATCACGCATCGCAAAAGCACCCCGATCGAACATGCGCAAATAGATGCGCTCGTGCGGTGGACCTTCGATGTATCCGTTTACATAGGGAATCAAGTCAACGCCGTCCAGTGGGCGCTCAGGATCGTGAGGAATACCAGTATAAGAGGCCATGGTGGCAAACACATCCAGTGAAAGGATTGGCTCGGTATATGTCAGTCCCGCGGGGAAAACGCCCGGCCAGCGGACCGCATAGGGCACACGGAAGCCACCCTCGAAGGCAGTTCCTTTGGCACCGCGCAGCGGACGGTTGTTGGAGCCATTATTCCAAGGGCCGCCATTGTCGGAAAAGAAGAAGATGGCGGTGTTGTCGCTGATGTTTAACTCATCCAGCAAGTCGAGCAACTCGCCAATACCGCGGTCCATCACAGTGACCATTGCGGCATAAATGCGGCGTGTTTCATCATCGATGTGACTAAATTTGTCGATCTCTTCCTGTGGGGCTTGCATGGGGGCATGCGGAGCATTGTAGGCGAGAAACAGGAAGAACGGGTTTTCGTGATGGCGTTGAATAAACTCGAGTGCCTCGCGCGTAAATTCATCGGTGAGGTATTGCTCTGTGCGCACCGGCTCCCAATTGCGTACCACCCAGGTTAGATAGCTTTCGGGCTCATTGCGTGCCTCACGCCAATCGCGAATGTACAGGTCTTCTGGGAAATACCGTAGCCCGCCACCGAGGTGTCCGTAGAACTCGTCAAAGCCGCGATTCAATGGGTGAAAATTGTCATGTGAGCCGAGATGCCATTTGCCGATGATGCCCGAAGTGTAGCCGATTTCGCCCAGGGCATCGGCCAGCGTGCGCTCATCAAGGGAAAGTCCGACTTCGGGGTCGTGAGGACGCCACGCTGGATTTCGCTCGAATCCGTGCCGCTGTCCGTGACGCCCGGTAATGAATCCGGCACGACTGGGACCGCATACCGTGTAGGTGACGTAAGCATCTGTGAACACAACACCGTCACGCGCGATGCGATCAATATTCGGCGTGGGAAGTTCAGTGCTGCCATTAAATCCTGTATCGGCATAGCCTAGGTCATCCGGCATAATCACAATCAGATTGGGCGGTGGTGAGGCGGGTTCGGCGAACAATTCTGCCACCCGACTGAGTGTTAAAATAAAAACAAATATGGATATTACTTTCATGAATCGCTCCGACGAGATTTTTGTGTACACAAGTGTGCAATAATAAAAACACTAATGCGCAATACTTGTTAAACTCTATCCCAGCACATCAGATCGAGGCAACACATTAAATCTACGCCGCATTAGTTGTGTAACCAGAATGTCATATGCGGTTATAAAAAACAAATTTAAACGTTGACCGGATTGCGTTTAGGTGTAACTATTATTGCAGTTATGTCGAATTTGTGTGTGCTGCCGATTAGCTTGTTTGAGAGGAGATTGGGTATGAAAAATGTACGTAAATCACGCAGTGTCGGTGGATGGATATTCACATTAGCCTGTATGATAACGCTGGTGTGCAGTTTGGCCTCCGCGCAAACGGTGTTGATTGGTGCGGGTGTAAGAAACGGTGATTTCAACGAGGATGAAACGCTCGAGGGAGATCGCACATTTGCGCAGACGCCCTCCTGGACCAATATCGGAGATCATGGTGATCCTGATGGGCAAGTGGCGACCCGAACAACCTCTCCCGTGGATGGAACACGCCATGCAACCATCACCTCTACCAGTAATCGCATTATGGCGCAGAATACGCAGCATGATTTGCAAGAGGGTGACTTTTTCCGGGTCCAGTATGAATGGCAGAACGGTTTCAATTTTTTGCGTGGTGCCGATCGGGTGGAGGTGCGCTTGTTTGTGACGGACAATGACACGATTGGAGGCGAGCAGACGGTAGTTGCAACCCTACTCTCGCGTCTGAATCAAGTTGATGGTGAATATCAGTTAGAGACCGCGATCACCCCGATAATTGATCCTGCCTTGGTTGGCAAGCGCTTATTCGTCCAGCTTGTAACAACACAGAGCGGTGCGAACACCAGCTTCGCAAATCTGGACAATTTCGAGTTGGTGGTTAACCCTGAGCCCGTATCGGCGATTCTAATCGGCGCGGGTATTCGGAATGGTGATTTTAACGCTGATACATCGTTAACCGACGCCCGCAATTTTGATTCGACGCCAGTCTGGCGTAATATCGGCACCGGCGGTCAGGACCAGGTGGCGACACGAACAAATAATCCGGTCGATGGCACCCGCCACGCCGTAATCACATCCACAGAATCACGCGTGATGGCGCAAGACACAACCCATAGCTTGCAGCCAGGTGATTTCTTCCGAGTCCGCTATCAGTGGCGGAACGGCTCGACTTGGGCCACGGGCAATGACCGGGTCGAAGTGCGACTTTTTGTCACCGATGACGATACGCTTAGCGGCGAGCAAACCGTTGTTGCCAGTCTGCCATCGCGGCTTATTCAGACCCCCCTTGAGTATCAGGATGAGTTGACGGTTACCCCATTAGTCGATTCATCATTAACAGGCAAGCGCCTGTTTGTGCAACTGACCGTTGATCGCGAGCTCGAAACGACGGCTTTCGCTTTTCTCGACAACTTTGAATTGGCGGTTAACCCGGAGCCCGAACCCGCAACGTTAATTGGTGCAGGTATTCGCAATGGTGATTTCAATGCGGACACGTCATTAACAGATCAACGGAACTTTGACTCGACGCCGTTTTGGCGCAATATTGGTGGTGGTCAAGAGCAGATTGCTACACGAACAAACGCGCCTGTAGATGGCACCCGTCATGCGGTCTTGTCATCCTCGCCAACGCGGATCACTGCACAAGACACGCTACATGATTTGCAGCCCGGCAATTTCTTCCAGGTAAGCTATCAGTGGAGGAATGGTAGCGCTGCCATTCCGTGGACAATGGATCGCGATCGGGTCGAGGTGCGTTTATTTGTCACCGACAATAACCTGATCGGTGGTGAACAGACAGAGATCGCGCGCCTGCGCGCCAGCTTGCTAGAGGAGCGGAATGAGTATCAGGACCAAACCTCTGTATCCCGATTAATCTCTTCCGAGTATGCGGGCAAGCGGTTGTTTGTGGCCTTGGATGTCAGTCCAGTTCCTGAGACAGACGATCCGCGATTCGCCTTCTTGGATAATTTTGAGTTGTTGGTTAACCCCGAAGGCGTCGAGCCTGCCCCTGAACCACTGCCTGAGGGACCAGAGATCGTCAGTCTGTCGGTCACAGCAGGGGATCTGACCCTGTCAGTCACCGGACTCGAAGAAATTATGCCATTGGTTGAGTACACGCTTGATCTAGTGAATCCGGACTGGCTGCCACTCACTCCGACCACTTCCGATACGGTGAATGGAACCACCATTTGGACGTTTGATCTAGATGAGGATGTTGACGCAGACGTTGCGTTTTTCCGCGTGGCAGACAATGAGGAGGAAGAGTAGGCCGGTGCGGCACAACATCTGAATGATCAATGGGAGTTGTGACTATGAAGGTGAATCTGAGGGCTATCGTTGTGTTGAGCATGCTGGGCTGTTTCGCTGCACTGGATGTGGTCCAGGCGCAGGGCAAGAGTCGGGAACGCTATGTTGAACGACGATTGAATTGGGCTGAGAATAATCCGCACTGGAACCCTACTCGGGTGGAGTTGGAGGCACAATTTGATCGGTTGGATGTGGATGGCGATGGCTATCTCTCCGAGGCCGAGTGGTCGGCTGAGCGACCAGAGGATCGAGGATTCGGTACGCAGCCGGAAGGCCTGACTCGACAGCAGTTTGTACGACAGAATATGCAATGGTCGCGCAACAATCCGAATTGGAATCCCACCCGGGAAGATCTCGAGGCCTTATTCGATGAGTGGGACACCGATGGGGATGGGATTCTGACCGAAGCGGAGCGAGAAGCTGGTCGAGCCGCCCGCCAAGCACAACGGCAGAGTCCAGAACGTGCGGAGCCTGCTCCACAAGCGGTTGAAGGATTAACAAAGGAGCAGTTTGTGCGTCAGCGATTGCAGTGGGCGCGCAATAATCCGCGTTGGAATCCTACGCAGGAGGATTTAGAGCGTCGCTTCGATGAATTGGATACGGATGGCGATGGCGTACTGTCGCCCGAGGAGCTTGAGGCTGAGCGACGCTGATGTGAACAGCATGGCATGCGCAGGCCATATTTAATCTAGCTCACGTTGTTCCCCGAGTAAAAGAGGCGCATCTCTTTTTGTGTTCCGCTGTTTTAGCGATGGTGTATTCTGGGCAATCGAGAGTGCTGTCCTATGTGGCAGCCTGTGTGCCGTTAACGGGAGCGATGCAAGGCTGGAAAGTTGGGGTGGGGTATTAAATCACAAAATCATTCCCTTTCGCTGGGCGATCAGTCCGAGTCTTTGGATGTTCAGGAGTGCCTGAGGCATCTACTGCGCGAAACTCCAGATAATATTTACTTCAAAGATCTGAGTGGCCGTTTCCTGTTAATCAGTCATGCGATGGCTCGATATTTCAAGCTGGATGATCCGGCACGGGCGCATGGCAAAACCGATTTCGATTTCTTCTCAGCGGAGCACGCTCAAGAAGCTTTCGACGATGAGCGCTCGATAATCGAAACCGGTCGACCAATTATCGGTAAGGAAGAAAAAGAGACTTGGCCGGACGGCAGAGAAACATGGGTGAGTACATCCAAGGAGCCATTGCTTGATGCCGAAGGGCGGATTATCGGCACATTTGGCATTTCACGAGATATTACGGACCGTAAGTTGGCCGAGGCGAGGGCGGCTGAGTATGCCTCAGAGCTTGAGCGCATGAATGCGTCTTTGCTTTCAGATTTGGCGCTGGCCGGAGAGTTGCAGGTGTCCCTATTGCCTGAGGAATATCCGACTTTTCCTGAGGGCGTGTCGGCTCAGGAAAGTGCATTGCGGTTTGCCCATTGTTATGTTCCATCCCGGATGGTTGGCGGTGACTTTTTCTCTGTGATTCCTATATCTAATCAAGTGGCCAATATTTTCATCTGTGATGGTATGGGCCACGGTGTGCGTGCCGCGTTGCTCGCCTTTATGCTTTCTTCACTCTTCCGCGAACAGGCGCGTTCGCTTTCCGATCCTGCTGCATGTCTTGCTCGCCTCGATCGTGAATTACATGCCGTGCTTAAGAATGATACGGATACCTGGTTTGCTACAGCCATTTGTATGTCGATCAATGCGGAGACCGGTACCTTCCTGTATGCAAATGCGGGACATATTGAGCCACTCGTTGCACGTCACGGAAGAGGTGGAGTCGAGACCCTATTTCGTGAGAATGAAGGCAATGGGCCTGCGCTTGGGTTGCTCCATAATGGCGTGTATGAGAACCGGGAAGATCAGTTGAGAGACGGTGATCGCTTACTATTGTTCACGGATGGTTTGGTCGAAATTTTCAATCAAGAGACAAGAGAGTTTGGACTCAGTGGAGTTAGTGAGGCCTTTTCTCGGACTAACTCTTTGGGCGTAGATGACGGGGTGCAACAAATCCTCAATTCTGCACGGGCCTTTGCGGGTACGAATACTTTCGAAGATGATGTCTGCGTGCTCTGTGTTGAAAAGCAATTTATGAAAGCCAAAGAACAACTTAGCCCTTGACCGTATTGCAGTTTTGTGTAAGTTTTGTAATACAAATATGCGGCCTGTGTGATCGCTGTGTCAGCATCAATCAACTAGATAGAGGAGTGGATATGAGACTAAGTACAACTACATTGATGGTATTAAGTGGTCTCTTTTGTTTCGCTTGGAGTCCGGCGCCGATCCAGGCTCAGGAGTCCCGTGAAACGGGGTTAACCAAGCAACAATACGTTAATCAGCGTATGCAATGGGCTCGGAATAATCCTCGTTGGAATCCCACGCGCGAAGAGCTGGAAGCGCAATTTGACGAATATGACACGGATGGTGATGGCATACTCACTGAAGAAGAACTCGAAGCTGGTCGGGCAGCACGTGTTCAACAGCGTGAGCAAAGTCTGACTAAACAGCAGTATGTGCGTCAGCGCTTGCAATGGGCTCGGAACAACCCGCGCTGGGATCCCACTCGTGAAGAACTAGAGGCGCGTTTTGACGAGTTGGATACGGATGGTGATGGCATTCTGACGGAGGCGGAGTTGGAGGCTGGACGGGCCGACCGACCAGGCCGGCAACAAGCTGTGAGCCGCGAGCAACGCGAAGTGGAGGGGCTAACGAAGCAGGAGTATGTGCGTCAGCGTTTGCAGTGGGCTCGGAACAACCCGCGCTGGAATCCTACTCGCGAAGAGCTGGAAGCGCGCTTTGATGAGTTGGATACGGATGGCGACGGTATCTTAACCGAAGAAGAGCAGGAAGCCGGTCGGGCAGCGCGTGAGGCACAACAGGAGCAAGGGTTAACCAAGCGGGAATATGTTCAACAGCGCTTGCAGTGGGCGCGTAACAATCCGCGCTGGAATCCGACGCGAGAGGAGTTGGAAGCGCGCTTTGATGAGTTGGATACTGATGGTGACGGCATCCTTACTGAAGAGGAATTGGAAGCCGGACGCCAAAATCGATGATGTTTGTATGTAACTCCTAAACACCCAAGCAGGGGGTCGCGTCGTTTCATCGGCGCGGCCCTCTCTTGCTTTTGAAGGATATCGAGGTGGTAAGTACTGGCGTAAGCTGAGGCAGGGAGATGAGCGATGATGAAACTGGAAAAGGGATTAATTATTTTAACGTGTGGGATGCTTTGTATGGTCGCAGATGCGGAAGCCCAAAGAGGCATCACTCGCCAAGAGTTCATCGAAACGAGGCTAAGGTGGGCCGAGAATAATCCCAATTGGAATCCGACACGGGAACAATTGGAGCGGCGTTTTGACGAATTGGATACGGATGAGGATGGCTTTTTGTCGGAGGCAGAATTGGCTGCAGATCGGCCTCTGAGTAGGGGGATGACGCGGGCCGAGTTTATCCGAACTCGTTTGCAATGGGCCGAGAATAATGCGCGCTGGAATCCCACATCCGAAGAGCTATCCCGGCGATTCGATCAATTAGATACTGACGGTGATGGTTTTCTCTCGGTCGAAGAGCTGGCCGTGGAGCATGTGCAACCCGCAGCACAAGGAATCAGCCGGGACCAGTACGTAAGTGAGCGTTTGCGATGGGCTGAAAATAACCCGCGTTGGAATCCGACACGTGAAGAGCTAGAAGCTCGCTTTGATCAATTGGATACGGACGGTGACGGTTATCTTTCTGACCGCGAGTTGGCATCGGAAAATGTTCGTGAAGCGCCGACTCCTTCGGCCGGTCATGGTATGGGAATCACGCGGCAGCAGTATGTTAATCAGCGTCTGCAATGGGCGCGGAACGATCCCCGTTGGAATCCTACTCGAGAGGATTTGGAGCGGCGATTTGATGAATTAGATACCGATGGTGACGGGTTTTTGTCTGACGAGGAAATTGAAGCAGGCCGTCGCCGTTAATTCATTCTGTTTGGCGCGCGTATGGTTGAACCAAGCGCCGTCGCCTTGCTGAGGCGACGCTCGACCCACCAGGTGAGTACATCATCGTCAACGTAAACCTGGAGGGCGGAGCTCCGCGACGCCGCAAACACGGATTGAAACTGGCTAGCCACTGGGTGTCCTCCGGTCTCGCAGAGCTCGCCCCTCCAGCGGGCACATGCCGATTAAATGAGTTTGGAGGGCGGAGCGCCGCGACGCCGTGATGGTGGATTGATAATGGCCCGCTAAGGCTGGGTGGTCTACGGTCTCCCTTTATCAGGGACGTCTCAGTCGGAAGAACATGAAGCCGTTGTCATCAGTGAACAACTGATAATTCGTCTCGTCTCCGGTCTCTGTGTGCGTGAACCAATTGCTGTCGCTGAGTCCATTAGTAGTAGACTGCAGCAACCAACCGAGATGACTTTCGGGCCATTCAATCGTAATTGCTTGGGCATTAATCGTAATGCCAATATTGGGCGATGAGGCGTTGATAGGCTGGCCTGTAGAGGCCTCAGATAGGGTAGATTCGTAGCCAAAGCGATCCGTGACGGTGACTACATATTCATAGATGAGACCGTTCTCTAGTCCTGAGTCGGTATAGATCGGTGAGGTCAGGCCCGTTTCAATTTGGATAAATTCTTCCTCGTCTGCTAAACGTCGTAAGACCGAATAAAAACCGTCCGTCTCTGCCGTGGCGTCCCAAGTCAACTCAATCTGGCTGTCATCCGCTAGTGCGAACAGATTGAGAGGCGGAGTCGGTGGCGTTAGATCAACGGGTTCAAAGGGCACAATGAACCGCCATTGGACACGATCACCTACGAAACCGGGGCCGACTAGCCGATATTGAGACTCACCGTCCTCGTCCAGTAGCCTAAAATTAACCGTATTGGTGGAACTTGGATCTTCAATATAGAACCAGCCGTGGTCTTGTTCAACCAATTGCCATTGCACCTCGATGCCGGTTGTGTGTGGCGGTGCAAAGTCCACTGAGACGCCGTTGTTACGCAGCATACGGCCATCTTTCAGCGAGATGATATACCACTCATCAGGTGTTCCGGACGGACGTAAAACCCATTGCGTGGATGCATCACTATCTCGAATTGTGCCGTGTTCAGGAACGTCATCCCCTTGGTCACCGATTCGCTTACGGAATTCCCGGTTATGGATAAAATAAGGTTTATCCGGGCGAATCACTGTGTCTCTATCCCAAGCAAAGTACAGCTCACCAAATGGAGTGAGCGTGACCCCATCAGCCTCAAAAGCATTGGAGCGGGGACCGGGCGTTATCTTTTCAGAAACGTCAGCAGGCTCAGGGTTATCTTCGTTGGCGGTCCATAGGAATAGTGAGTGTTTTTGCAGCCAGGGCAAGAATTCTGCCCTCCAAATGAATTCCGCCAGCCAGTTGTAATTGTCCTCCATTGACCAGCTTTGATTCCCGGTCCAGTCACGGGTAGAAAATTCGGTCAGCCATACGGGGAGATCCCATTTGTTGTGGAAGGTTTCTAAAATATTGATCAACTGGTCAGGGTTACCTCCGCCGGGGCCCGCGTACCGATGCGCTGAAATGGCATCAATGCGGTAGCCAAGCGCGACAGCTTGAGCCATGAAGTTTGTCATCCAGTCGTTGTTCGGATTGACAGTTCCCGGGCTAACTAATGGTAAGCCCATTCGCTCCAAGCGTGGCCAAAGCCCCAGCGCCAATTCGACGCTCATGTTGGCTTGATCTGAACCGTCTGGCTCGTTAAAGCCCATCAAATACATCCCTTTTCCTTCGCGCAGCCATTCTGAGCGATGCTGTTCAAGTGGTCCTCTCGCACTGCTAATATCCCAATTGAAATTACCCCACTGCATGGGGTGATACACGGTGTCATGGTCAAATTCTACATCTGTTTGCCGTCCCCAGGTGTAGACCCAGCTGACGTCAAACTCGTCAAATCGACTTGGGTTTGTTGAGGCCAAGCCTTTCTTCGGGAAATATGTTTGATAGGGGAATTGCCACCATTGCGAGGCCGTTCCAGCAATCGGATTTTGGACGAGGAGAATGTCCGAATCGGGTCCACCGTCCTGTGTGTCCACCACAAGGCCGCTCCACACATTCTGTAAGTAGTAAGAAGTCCCGTCTACTGGGATGAGTCGCCATTGCTGATGCGGCATAGCGGCGTACTCCACAGCCTCCAGGGGCAACCCGGCCTCGGTCGAAAGTCCGGCGGCTGCCAAAACCTTGCCCGTTTCCCGATTGCGTAACCGATAGGTGTCAGTTCCGATAATGAGCAAGATTTGGTAGTGATTGGCAAAGCTGTCAGCCTGCGATGATGCGAGGACTGGTTGCCCATCGATGACCTGAACCGGCAAATCGGTCGCCTGATTATGAAGATGATAAAACGCGTCGCTATAATCATTAAAAGTCTGTGCGGGTGGCGCAATGCCTAGCACATCTTGGCCAATCGGATAGCCAACGCCTTGATTGGCCGGGAATATACTCAATTGCCGAACGGAGCTGATCGACTGATTGTTGAATAATAGTCGGACTCGATTCGCCTCCGGTTCCTCGGTAAATGTGATGATGCGATCTGGCTCCGTGTTGCCCGTAATATCGCTGCCGGGGATCACAAACCATTCCTCCTCTTCGTCATCCCAATACTGCAGCACAAATGCCGCGAGCGGAGGGATGCCGTCACCATCGCCAGAATACAAATGAGCACTGCCCAGCTTGGTGACATGTTGCAGGTGGATTTCAAGCGTGTTGTTACCGATCTCGGTGGTTTGCCATTGCGACGCTGGGTGGGCGAATCCATCCACCGCATTGCGGGCAAAATGAGGATTGTGGGCGGATGTGGCGAACACGGCCCGGCGGTGTGCTAGATTTAGCTCTATATCCGTGCCGATGGGATACCCTAGCTCGTCGCCCGTCACCGGATCCGGATTTGGAGGAAATAGTGCCAGCTCCTTAAGTCGACGAGCACCTTGGCCAGGCGCAAAAAAGCGGAATACATCGGAAGTCACTGGAGCATCAAATTCAACAGCCACCTCAGGGGATGTATTGGGATCTTGGCTGGAGCCAATTGCTGAGCCGGGAATCGTTTCCCAATCCTCGCCATCGGGAACTTCGATATGGAAACGAGGGATGACGCGATCTGGCCGATCATTTATACCACTATACACATGGGCACTTGCGATGGTCACTGGTAATGGGAAATGTACTTCAACCCACTGGTTCCAAGCATCCTGAGACCGCCAACTATTTACATTGCCGACCACACCATCTGTGGCAAAAGCGGCCCGATACTGGCTGTTGGTGGTACGTCCCGCGCTGAATTGGTACTTGGCAAGATTTACGCGTGGTGTCGAGCCTGGCAGCATTCCATTCACTTCCCCGGCTACACTCAGCTTGGGGCTGTTTGCCAGTCCGTCGAATGGAATAGTGCCGAGTTTGAACGATACTCGCCCTTCGCCGTCAGGGCTGGTTGGTGCGATTGTGATCAAGAACTTTACGTCCGTGATGTCTAGTTCAGCTGTCAGCGGTGGATCGAATCGTGCTGCATACTCACCATTCGCCGCGAACGTGTAGGCGTTCGTGCGCGTGCCGATGTAGACGTCATCGCCGCCGCCTACTTCGCCATCCTCTCCTAGATAAGTAATGGAGACAGTGATGTTGCTGGCGTTATTGTTGGCTGCTTGAACGAACGAGGCAAAGCCGAGCCCCGTTATGGTTATGGTCGTTGGCCCTTGATTGGGCGTGAGCAATCCTGAAAACGAGCGAATAAATTGCCCCGCATCGGGCTCCTCGATAGTCAGATCTCCACCGCCCACCGAAGCGTCATCAACAAAAAAACGCGGACCCAGGAAAGTGCCAATATCGGCCTTAACAAACGTGCTAGCCTCTCCCATGGTGCTGCTCATCAAGAGTATGCACAACGTGACGCACATCCATTCAATTGGCCTTTTCAGGGATTCAAGGTACATCATAGCTGCTCGTCCCATGTAAGAAAGATACAACACGCCACCGCGGCTGCATGGCCCAATTATAAAGGGGACTTAAATGCAACAATATTTATAAAATAGCGCAATTTAATGGCTTTGTAAACAGATTGTTAAATCACTCACTTCGCGTACATGATAGCGGGAAAAGTACAAGGGAAAATTAGATTGCTAACAGTAAAAATGTGCCATAGTGTAATCTTGGTGTTAAGATTGCGCAATATTCGGGATCGAGGGTGTCGCTATGAGTCTAGCTGTAGTCAGTCATGGTCATTGGATCGATGGGTTGCCGCGTGTCACCCTTTTGTTGATAGTGTTCGGGCTTTGCTTTGCGGGGAATGCTCAGCAGGCAGTCGCGTTGGAGAGCTCCATCAAAACGCTGGTGGATTTTGATTCGGTGTGGCGATTTGATGACAGCAATCAGGATTTGGGGGAAGCATGGCGTGAGCTCGATTATGATGACTCGGAGTGGGCGTCAGGGCTTGGATTGTTGGGGTATGACACCCAAGGGCGCGATGAGCGTTGGCCTGAGCCGGGGCTCCAAACAGTCATGCAGGAGCACTTGCTGACGTACTATCTGCGAACCTCATTCGATTATGAGGGACCACTTGATGGACAAGTGCTTTTCATTGAGCAGATCCTCGACGATGCGGCCGTCTATTATTTAAATGGCGTGGAGGTCGCTCGCAGCGCGTTGGTGCCTGATGGAGAGATTGAGTTCGGGACCCGCGCGACACACTGGACGGACCCTTGGGAAAATCAGGAAGTCCTGGAAGTATTCAATCCTCCGCTGCGTCGGGGACGCAATGTGCTGGCGGTTTCGCTGCACAATGCGGGGCAAAATAGCTCGGACATCTGTTTGGGCGTGCGTGTGACGATGATGCCGCTGGATGTTGAGCCGATCGCGCTCTACTTGACGTGGCAACAGAATCCAACCACGACCATGACCATTCAGTGGCAAACCATCGGCGCGTCAGACGCGACCGTCATCTACGGCACGGCTGACGGCGAGCGGATTGGGCAACAGGTCCCCCAGCAAAGCCGAACGATCCCGACCACGGATCGCTGGGTTTATGCGGCCGAATTGACCGGACTGGAGCCGGGCACGGATTATACCTTCCGCCTGAATGGCCTTGATGGATCCAATACCAGTCCGATCTACCGGTTCCGCACCATGCCCGCTACGCTGGACCGTCCGCTGCGTATCGCCATGAGCGGTGACGTGCGTCATCGGCAGGAGTGGATGGAGGAAATGAGCCGGGTCGCCATGCGCTATGATCTGGACATGATTGTCTGGGGCGGCGATCTGGCTTATGCCGATGGCCTGCCTCGCAATTGGTATCGCTGGGAGGAATTCTTCGAGGCCATGATGAATACGCTGATTGACGATACGGGCCGCTTGGTGCCGATTCTGTTTGGGATCGGCAACCATGAGGTGCAGAATTATCACTGGTTTTGGAATGTCGAGTCGGAGGACAGCCCCAATCGCTTCAATGATCGGTTTCGAGAACGGATCGCGCCCTTTTATTTCAGTATGTTTGCCTTCCCGGGGCACCCTGGCTATGGCGTGCTCGATTTCGGTGAGTACATGAGCATTATCCTGCTGGATACCGATCATGCCCATCCAATGGTAGGGCCGCAAACCGATTGGTTTGAAGATGTGCTGGCGACACGCACGCACATCCCGCACGTATTTCCGGTTTACCACGTGCCTGCTTGGCCATCGCATCGTGACTTTGACGGACGCGTGTCGGAGCGGGTGCGGGAACTGTGGGTGCCGTTGATGGAGCGATACGGCATTCAGGTCGCATTTGAAAATCATGATCACACCTACAAGCGTACCGTGCCGATTCGAGAAGGACGAGAATCCCCAGATGGTATCGTGTATATCGGTGATGGTTGCTGGGGCGTGCTCGAACGGGACGTGCGTACGCCGGAAGAGGACTGGTATCTGGCCCGGACCGCCAGTCGGCGTCATTTCATCCTGATCACGGTAGCTGAAGGGCATCGCGATATGAAAGTGATCGATCGGGACGGAATGTTAATTGATCACGTCATACAGAACGTGAGCGAGTAGAGAGGTTCGGATGAAAACTTCAAACTCAATGGCTAACTTAATCGTCGTGTCTCGCTTTATTGGGGATAATGGTCGAGCGATCCTGTTCCTGGCGGCGGTATTTGCGCTCGGTTGTGTGAGTGTCGTAAAAGGCGAAAAAATAGAATCCGACCCCATACCCATGATTCATGTATCAGGTGGTACAATTACGAATGACGCCGGTCGAGAGCTAACCGCTTCCTCCTTTATGATCAGTGCAGCTGAAATCACTTGGGGGCAGTGGTATGAGGTGCGCAAGAGGGCCAACGTTCTGGAATATGATATCGGTGACCGTGGAGCGGGCTTTGGGGCTGATGATCCGGTGCACTCGGTCACTTGGTATGACGCGGTTAAGTGGTGCAACTTGCGGAGCGAACTCGAGGGGCGAACACCTGTGTACTGGGTCGGTAATGAGGTCTTTCGAGCCGGACAGGATCCGAATGTCACCGCAAAACAGGCAGCCGATGGCTATCGTTTGCTGTCGGATGCGGAGTGGGCGTACGCCGTGCTGAAGGCTGAGCAAAACTTGCTCTCGCGTGATCAGGAAGAGTCGCAAAGCCAACCTTGCTTCAGTGACCGTGCTTCAATGCTGGCACCACGTTCAGTCGAGTCGAACATGAGCGCCGATATCTGGGAATGGTGTTTTGATTTGCTGCCCGGGTGTGAAGCAGCGGGACGCGTGGTACGAGGTGGCCGAGAAAGTAACTTAGAGATCCTTTGTCGGATGGGGCTGCGGGGCAGCTATCCGCCCG
>SLCI01000005.1 GCA_007125875.1 Kiritimatiellia bacterium
ATACCCGCCTTCGGCGTGATCTGGACTTTGCTCGACATGACTCGGGGTTTGGAGTTGTCGGTGGTGTCATTGGCTTGCCCGCAAGAGCACGGCCTTTGGAGAAGAGCCTGTCATTCCGAGCGGAGCCTGCCCTGAGCGTAGCCGAATGGGTCGAGGAATCTCATGCATTACCAGCAGCCCGTGCTGGCGAAGGGAGCTCCCTTAAAAGGGTGATCAGTGGGGTCAGTTGGGTTACGCTGGCTCGTATCATTATCGCACGGGAGGTTTGAGAAATGAAAAGCTTGTTTCAGTATCGTTTCGCTTTCTTTTATGCCATGGGGCTGACGGTGATCTTTTATTTGATCATCCCTGTTCTTCGCAACAGCGATAGCCCGGCGGTCCGCTATATGTATGATCTCTTTGCGAGCCGCGGACCGGTGCCTGCCTTCATCGTGCTCATCTTTTTCTATGTTTTGATGATGGTGATCACGGCACGGCGTCGCGAAGATTACAAGAATTCACTGATCATCGGATTATACGCGTATACCGTTTTCCCGATCATACTCGGTTTCATGGCAACCGTGTTGGGGAGTGCCAGTGCGTTGGGGCGCTATAATCAGGAGCTGCTCGCCGCCGCAACTGATGAAGACCGTGCGGAGGCCTTGTGGCATCTTATTGGAGGAATTGGTGTGGCTACTGATACGACGTTGCTAGGACTTTTGTCGGCCTGCGCTCTTATACCGGTCATCTTCAGCCTGTGCGTTTCCAGAAAAGAAGAGGAGGCCGAATCGGTATCGGATTCCTGCTGATTCAAGGGATGGTGACCGTGGCGCGATAGAATTCCTTCGGGGCGGTGGCAGGCGGGAGAACCTGCTCCCACTCGATTCCGTTTCCTGTGAATGAGATGACTTCCTGCCAATCCGCGGGGTGCAGGAGATCGGTCGACTCTATGCGATAGAGGCGCTGGGTAGAGGTTCGCGAAAGGATGATGGCGATATTGGTTGCTGCGAGCAGGTCGATGCTATGAACCGCGAAGAAATCATTTGAGTCGACGGGATGTGTGTCGGCAATGAACTCCTGCAGCACGCTAAATCCGTCGCCGTCGAGATCCTGATCTTCTATGTCATCGGTTTTGTTGGTGATGCCAAAGCTGGTCAGCCAGGTGAGGGGGATGCCTGAAATCGTGCTGCTGGGCGTGAAGGTGACCTCCAGCAAAGAGTTCGTTGTGACTTCCAGCACAACGTTTGTTTCCGGTAACCCGCGATTTCCCGTGTTGATATAAAGCGTATCGCTGTTCCACGCAATTTCGGCGATGTGGTGATCTTCATTTTCGGCTATCACGAGAAAGTTGGTTGTGCGGCCGACGGGGATACTGGCGATCGCGTCGGGCGAAATCGTGCCGGGCCCGGTCACGCTGGTGGCTACGGTCGCGAACGCGTTCTCGTACTGCTCGAAGACGTCTCGTATCCAGCTATCATAGAGTGGCACCCGGGTTGAGCCCACATCATCGCCGTAGGTCCCACGCCCCGCACCGTCGTTGTCATTGACATAGGAGTGCACCCCGACCACGACGGGGCCATCGCCAAAATCGGCCCAGACCGGCCCCCCGCTATCCAAAAAGACGGCCATGCCTTCGCGGGGCCGCACACCACTGTCGCCGGGCGCATGAAAGCGATATTCGAAAGCGGTTGCCACGGGCGTCAAGGGCGCTACCGAGCCTCGCTGCCGGAGCGTGTTTTGTGCGGCGCGTAGCGTGCCGGCGCCGCCGGTTTCACCCGTTAATCCGGTGCCGCCCTGGCCGACCCCGACCGTGTCGAGCAGCACGCCAACCGCCAAATCGCCGTCGACTGCGTGCCAGAGGGCGGGAGAGGGCAGGGTAGCGCCTGCGGGGGGATGAATGAGCGCAAGAGCGATATCATGCTCAAGGCCACTCTCCAAAAGTCCGCCCCCGGACGTATCCCAGTCCGGGTGACGAATGAACTCGATCACCTCACTAATCACTCCGTTAACAGCAAAACGGCTCGGGGTCGAGATATGTGCAGCAGTCAATACCCAGCGGGGCTCGTCGGCGGTGAACTCCCCAACCAAGACGCCGGACCCGCGAATGGTGCCTCCGCCCGACGTGAGCGCACCAACGGCCGGGAAGTTGGTGGCAGCCACGATGTAGTCCGTATCCGGTACATCATCCCGCCGAACGATGCCTTGCGCATCTCCTGCGGCTATCAGCACGAGCATGGCTATCCATCGGCCACCCAGCCCTAGGCTGTGTTCACTCGTTCGTGTTCCCATGATCAGAGAATACCCTGCCATGCGCTCTTTGCAAAGTCATACGAAAGTCGTCGACTTCCCGTCGTGCGGACCTGTGAAAACGCTGTACAATCAGGGCCCGGTGGGCTTTCATATACCCTTAAGTGTATTGGGTAACCCATGGATAACGTAACAGAGGAATAGGCTCAAAGATGACACCCCCACGTACGACCATTAAAGATATCGCCAAAGAATGTGGCGTTTCGTTGAGCACGGTTTCGCTGGTACTCAATGATAATCCGCGTATTAGCGAGAAGACCCGCGAAAAAGTTCAGGAGGCGGTGCGACGTCATTCCTATCAGCCGAACCAGCAGGCGCGAGGTTTGGCCTCCAAGTCGAGCAGCATTATGAGCGTGGTGGTGCCCAACCTTAAAAACGTTTTTTCAGATGTGTACTTCGGCGAAATTCTGAGCGGTATTCATGAGGAGGCCAATCAAGCCAACTACAAGCTGCTGCTCGATGTGGCGAACCAGCGCTTTGCGGATAACCAGGATTACATCAATATCATTCGTTCGCGCCGTGCCGATGGCATGTTGTTTATCGCGTCCTCTATCAACGAGTCTTACCTGCGCGGGGTTGAGCAGTATCAATTACCGTTTCTGTTGGTGAACCATTACTATCCGACCAGCAAACTCAATTACATCGCGGTCGACTACAAAGCTTCCGCGGTGATGGCGGCTGATTACTTGATCTCCTTGGGGCATCGCCGGATTGGCCTGATCGCGGGCATCAATACCTATACTGGATTGGATTTCCGTGACTCCTTTTTGACGCATTGTCGTCAGCAAGGGCTGGTTGAGTCAGATCTGCCCTGGGAGGATGGTGGCGATCAGTGGAATCAAGAGGGCGGCTTCGAAACGGCGCGTCGGTTGATGGAGAAGCGCACGGATCTGACTGCGATTATGGCCGCGAATGATCGGATGGCGATGGGTGCGATCAGCTATTTGCACAGCAAGGGGTTGCAGGTGCCCGGCGACGTTTCTGTGATGGGCGTCGATGACATTCCTGCTGCGCCTTTTACTTCGCCGGCTTTAACGACGATCAAGCACGATCTTTCCGAGGTTGGCCGCCAATCGTTCCGCAAAGTCCTCGCCTTATTCAAGGGCGAGATTGAGTCGTGTCGCGAGTTGTTGCCGGCTTCGCTGCTCAAGCGAGACTCGACCGGCCCTGCGAAGTCGTCATGAGCCCTGGGGCGGTGCAGTGGCTGATTATTGATGGGTACAGCCTGTTGCATCGTGATCCTGACCTGAAGCCTTTGTTGCGTCAGCGGTTGGAGCTGGCTCGGCAGCGTTTGATCCGCAAAGTGGAGCCGGTGATGGGGGATTGGGCCGATCGGATTACGATTGTATTCGATGGCCGCGGCGACCGAGGCGGTACCGATTCATTGGATTCTGCGATTGAGGTTTTCTTTGCGCCAGCCCGTTACACGGCGGATACCGTGATTGAGCGGTTGGTGCATGCGGCGTCTGATCCGGCGGCCGTGTTGGTTGTGACGTCAGATCGTGCGGAGCGTGAGACGGTCAGTGCGGCGGGCGCGGATACGTTGTCGTGTGGTGACTTTCTTGAACGTTTGGCGCGGGACGAGGCGCGTGGTCGATCTCGTTCATCCGGGCCACGGATGCGTGGTGGCGTGAGTGGCTCGTTGGGCGATCATTTCCCTGTGTGACGACCCTGCGGTCCAGGGAGTGTAGGGCGCCCGCTCCTGTGGCGCATGGGATGTGTTGTAGGGCGTCCGCTTGCGGATCGCCGTCTTTGGCGGTGGCCGAAGGGGTCGCGCGAGGTCCGTGCCAGCTACGACCTATCGCGTTGTTGCGCGGTCCGGCGCGGACAAGAGTCCAGCACCGCCCCGCGCGCCTAGCGCTAGGCCGCATCTGACCCGTTCCCCGCGCTCAAATTCGCGAGCGAATTTGCCCCCTTCGCCCACCGCACAGCACCCTGCGGGGCTCCGGTTGTTGGGCTGTTGAAAGGTTCAAAAGTCGGCTTCCGCTTTCGGTGATGCGTTCTGTTGCGGGATTCTGTGTAGGCCGACCCTCTGCGGTCGGCGCTTCGGATCGCCATCTTTGGCGGTGGCTAGACGGGCAAGTTCGCGGGCGTGCGCGGGATGAGGGGGCGGCCACAGACGGATTCGAAGTGGTGTTGCAATCGGTCTCGAACGATTCTCAGGCTTGGCGTTTGGTCGCCGAGCAGCTGTTTTAGTGAACACACTGGGTCACCCGCCAAGCCGCAAGGTACGATCAATTGAAAACCTGCCAAGTCGACATCCACATTGAAGCTGAGGCCGTGCAGGGTGATGCCGCGTTTGAGATGAAATCCAATCGCAGCGATTTTGCCGGCTTCTGTCCATGCGCCGTTTTTGCCTGGCACGCGGAACGCTTCCACGTCGAAATCGGCGCAGGTCCGTATGACCATTTCCTCCATATTGTGGAGATAGCCGTGCGCGTCGGCGCCTAAGCCGCCGAGGCGCAGGATGGGGTACACGATCCATTGGCCGGGCGCGTGATAGGTGACGTCACCGCCACGGCCCGCGCGATGAAAGTCGATGCCTTGCTTGTGCAGTTGGTCAGGCGAAACGAGCAGGTGCTGGGTGCGTCCCCGCCGGCCCAACGTGACCACGGATTGATGCTGCAAAAACAGCACCGTATCGGGGATGCGCTGCTCGTATCGTGCGCGTGCCAGCGTTTCCTGCAGGGCTTCTGTTGGGGCAAAGGGTTGCGGGTCGGGAAAGGTCACGGCCCAGCCGTGCGCCGCTTGCTCACTCATTCGGTAGTGTTTCTTCGTACTGATCGGCATCCAGCAATTGATCGAGGTCAGCGACATTATCCGGCGTAACGCGTAGGAGCCAGCCTTCACCATACGGATCGGTATTGATGAGTTCGGGGCTGCTGTCGAGTGCGTCGTTTACTTCCACAATGGTTCCGCTGATTGGGGCGTAAATGTCTGAGGCCGCCTTGACTGATTCCAGTACGGCCACTTCCTCTTCCGCTTCGATGTGATCACCTGCTTGCGGCAATTCTACATAGGTCAGATCAGACAATTGAGATTGCGCGAAATCAGTGATGCCGATGATTACGGAATCGTCATCCAACTGCACCCACTCGTGGGTCTTGGTAAATTTAAGATCTTTGGGTACATTCATGTCCGGACATCTCCATTTGGTTTTCGATTTCGTACCTCCCGCTTACAATAGTCGGAAGGGGAGGTACAATCTTTTTTTGATCAATCGTGAAAAGGGACAGTCGATGAGTTTTCGTGATCCGCGTGTTAGTGCATGGGAGCAAAAATTAGCGGAAGTGTTTCATGAGATCGATGACATCATGGAAGACCGGTATGATGCTAAGTATCCGCTCCATCCCAGTCGCCCTGCGCGTGGGACCACGTCCAACCCTTCACAAGATGGGCTATTTGATTTAGGCGCGGCTTTTTCGGCCGGATTCGGATCGGTTCATGGCCGCGGATATGTCGTGTCGATCCGGCTCTCAACATTGGCGCGCGTGCCGGCGGAAGTGATGAACCGAATTGAGCAGGAGGTGTTGGACCTCTTGCGCGAGAAGTTGCCGCAGGCATTTCCATGCCGCGCATTGCGGATCGAGCGCGATGGACACAGCTTTAAAATTGTGGGCGACCTGTCGCTTACATCTCCCCAATGATTTCTTCCATGATGTCTTCCACGGAGACCAGACCGATGACGCGTTCCTGTTCGTCGTGAACCAACGCAAGCGGTTGTCGGCTAAGTCGCATGCGCGGTAGCACGCGATCAATCCGGTCCGTGGCCCGCACGTATTGCGGCGGCCGGGCATAGTCGCGAACGACCGCATCGGACGGCGCATCGCCGATCAAGAGGTCCATGATATTGATGAAGCCGGTAAACTTTGCGAGGGACTCATCATAGATCGGTAGGCGACTGATGCGGTGCTTGCGCGCCAAGTTCAGGACGGCGCTCACCGCGGTGCTGGGGCGCACGCTAATCATTTGATCACGTGGAATCATCACGTCCTTGCTGGTTTTCAGGGACAGGGCCAGTACCCCGTGCATCATGCGCCGTTCCGCGCTGGTGAGTTCGCCGGTTTGTTCGCCTTCCCGCGCCAAGAATGCCAATTCCTCGCGCGTGATGAATGGGGAGCCACCGTCGTCGTCACTGGGGCTGGGAATAATCCAGCGTGCCAGCTTCATAATGCCGCTGCTGAGGGGGGAGAAGACCCAGGCTGAAACCGTCAGGAACCAGGAAAACGGCATGACCCGGTAGGCGGGATAGCTACGGAACCAGGCTTTCGGTAGAT
>SLCI01000231.1 GCA_007125875.1 Kiritimatiellia bacterium
GAAGATCCCGTGTCCTTCGTTTCCATTCGCGATGATGTTATTCAGTTCAAGAAGGGCATCTCCGCCATCACCGTCTGCTTCGACTGACACGTATCGGATACCCGATCCATCATTGTTGTTGGCCATCACGTTTTCGAGGGTGATGATCGCGTTGCCACCCACGCCATAGGCGTTGGCATAAACTTCTTCAATGCCTGCTCTGCCATTGTCGTTTATCATGATGTTGCTGAGGGTGATAATCGCATGGCCGTTATCGCCCTCGGCCGTGGCGGAAATGTCTTCAATGCCTTCCCTGTCATTGTTGCTGGCCATCACGTTGTTCAAGCGTATGATCGCGTCGTGTCCGTCACCATACGCTTCGGCAGCGATATAATAGATACCTTCGGAACCGTTGTTGTTGGCTACGACGTTGGCCACGTCGACCAATGCTCCGCCCCGCTCGGAATAGGCCTCGATATAACTTATACCCTCACCCTCATTGTCATTCGCCGTCAAGTTACGTGCGAAGATAATCGCATCGGCATTCAGTCCGTCGGCAATGCTGAAAATGTCCATGCCGTAGTCATTGATATTCGCGACAATATTGTCGAGATAGACATAACTATTCCCGCCGTTCATATGGGACGAGTAGGCATCGGCATAGTATAGTCCCCACCCCTCATTTTGATTGGCTTGAATATTATTCATGATCACCCACGCCTCGCCGCCGGCGCCGTCGGCTCGCGCGCGTCCGTCCAGGCCGTCATCGTTGCGGTCGGTGATCGTGTCATCCACTCGCAACCATGCAAGCTGGCTCGCCCGTATCCGGGCTGAAATGCCATAATCTTCGTTGTTGTTGGCTACTATGTTGTACAGATGTGCGCGTGCCGTGTCGTAGTTGTCGGTGTCAATGTAGACGCCGCTTCCGCCGCTCATGGAGTAGGTGCCGGAGATCTCTACATTAAACGCGCCGCTTCCGCCGCGACCATAGATGTATAGGGCATCGTCAGCGGTGTTCTGAATCACATTTCGCAGGATGCGGGCATGCAAGTTTTCATTGCCGCCAACCATGCTTCCGTTGCTCGCCAAAAAGATTCCATATTCCAGCGAACCATCGTTCATAACGTTGTCGTGAATGCGAACGTTGGTGATGTTGGCCCCATAAATGCCGGCATAGGCTAAATCTGTTGAGGTGACCGGATCGATAAAGCTCCCCATTCCGGACTCGTTGCGGCGCACATCAAATCCGGCAACCGTTACGTTGTCGCCAAGGATGGTAATCGTCGGTCCGAGATTCGGCCCAATCACAACCGGGTGTGGTCCGCCGCCCCAGACCTTGTTCCCGAAACCTTCAATGGTGGTACCATGGCCTAAGAGTTGAATACCAGCCGGTACTTCGACGTTTTCCGTATAGGGCTGCGCCGAGTCAAACACCCACACGGGGCTGTTGGCGTTGTCGATACCCAACTCGATTGTTTCGTAGGGATTCTCAACAGTGCCGTCCTGTCCCGGATTGCCTTCGTTGTCCTTGTCCACAAACGTCATGTTGCCAACCAGTTCGACTTCGCCTTCGGACACGCTTTGACCGGCATCCCGCTCTCGTGTGGATACGCTGCTCTGCGCCATGTCTTCGGCTTCATCCACGATTAGGCCAGTGCGAATTTGCGGATCGCGCTTAACCATATCGATCAGACGATGGGTCATGTCCTCGCCCTGCCGGCCCGCATTCCAGCGTTCCCCGGCACCCGCAAACGGGTTGCGCCCGTTGGCCAATGCGGACAAATCAAACGGCACGGACACATAAGCGCCGATCGTAAAGTTCCCACCAGTCAAATCGTCATTGGCATAATAGGTGGCATCTACCACAAAGGCCGGACGTAACTGCGCCTCCAAGCGGCCTCGGAAACCATCCACGTCGTCCAGACCGTAGCGACCGTAGTACTTGTAATAGCCCCCGAACACCTTAAGGCGAAGGTACTCGTCCAGGGCATCCAGCGGCAGCAGCGTGCCGACCTCTGCGTCCCACCCGCGTAAAGCCACTTCGTAGGTCTCAAACATCCGGGAGGTGGTGGTCGTGGTAGTACGCATACGACGCGAGGTGACTTGCCGGAAGGGTTGGTTGAGGCTGTTGCCCGTGGCGTAGATGTCGTCCCATTCGGTTTCCGTGCTGCTAACCATGCGACTCGAGACCGACGTTTCGGAGACTTCGAAGGAATCCACTTTCTTGCGACTATCAAGCGGGAGGTACACGTTAGCCCGTGCGTCTACGCGATGGCTCAGGTATTCCACCCCGAGACCGATCTGCCCAAAGCGCACACCGGAACGGGACTCGCGGTGATCATAGAAAATGTTTCCGCCAAGCACGGCGGCACGGTCCTGGATGAGTTGCCGGTATCCGACGCCAATGTTGTATTCCTCTTCGCTGCGGTCCGTAAAGCTGGCACGAGGATTAAGGAAGAGGAGTCCTTCGCCATTGAAGAACAACGGAATCACCACGTCCCCGATCCCTTCCCAGTAATCGTCGGTATAGAGTGCGCCGATCGTCGTGAACGCCTCAAGCCGCTCTGCCTCACGAGCGGACGCGTCCACGGCATCTTCCGCCGCATGCGTTCTGGGGGTTGAAAAAGAAATGGTTAAGGTCAGCACGATAAACGCATACAGCGCCTGTGTTAGTTTCATCTGTTTTCCTCTTTATTGGACTTTGCCTATGGGGCAGCAACCCCTCCTTCTTGACCGAATAAATGAGACGCTATTTTACAGTAAATGGTCAACTCATTTGTTCGTAGGAAATGACAGGTACATTGGCACCCCTCCTTGGTCCGGATAAAGGACGAGGAAGAAGGCAATGATGGCAAGTTCATGCTGCGTGCCATGGATCAAAAGTGGCAGAGTGCATCCAAAGAGATGGTTTGGCAGTGGGCATTTCCCGCGCGAACTCAGACCTGGGTGCCGCATCAGAATCAGTATCGCCGTTATCACTTGCACGAATCGATTTTTCAATCGGATCCCGTTCGGCTTACAATCAAATCCCAATCTTGCGCATAATCTTAATCGGTCTCCCATGCCACCTGTCGGAGGGACTGGCTCGGCCGCAGGTTGTTGTGATTGACTGAGGGCTGCTGGTCGGGACTGAGATCTCTCGACAGGCTCGAGATGACAGGTGTTTGCTTTGCGTGATGAGTGAAGCCATCAGGGACTTGTCCAAAGCGCCGCAGAGCGGCGCACTCCAAATCGGTTAATCTGTGACTAGCGGTGGATCGCGAGGCAATACGGGGTGTAGCTACCCCTCGCAATCATAATCCTGATCGGTCTTGATCATTAGTTGATGTTGAAGGCTGTGGGCTGCTGGTCGGGACTGAGATCCCTCGGCAAGCTCGGGATGACCAGATTCCTCCGTTGTCCTGCACTGTGCTCTCAGCGATGTCACCTCGAGCGAAGTCGAGAGGTCTCCTTTTTGCGCTTGGACGACGTCAACCGAACCCTGCCAAAATGCATGTCAGGTGTGATAGGTGCTTGTGCAGAAAGCGTTCAGCTGCTGGTGGGGATTGAGATCTCTCGACAGGCTCGAGATGACAGGTATTGCGTTGCGTGATGAGTGAAGCCATCAGGGACTTGTCCAAAGCGCCACAGAGCGGCGCACTCCAAATCGGTTGCTCTGTGACTAGCGGTGGATGGCGATGGGCAACAGGGTGCTGCTCTTCTTCATAATCTTAATCCAAATCGCCTCTGACTTAAGGTACTGCCGATTGCAGAGGGCTGCTGGTTGGGAATGAGATGTCTCGACAAGCTCGACATGACGAATGCTTTGGCTGGTATGGGGAAATGCGGGTGGCTGGTTAAACAACGCGGGCTTGACCGCGCTTTGGATGATGACGGGCGCCGCGACAGATAATAGCTTATAAGCTATTATACTTTAGTGTCCAGGGTGACCTATAGCTTATAAGCTATTAAGGGTTTTCGTGCCCTGCGCCTTACTTTCCAGTCGTTGGAAACTTTTTCGATGATTTTTCCAATCGTTGGAACTTTTTTGGGCGGGTTTTCCAGTCGTTGGAAAAACGTCTTTCAGTTTTCGTTACGCAAACCAGCAAGCATTTGACAGCGATGGTCCCCTGCCCGATTATACCGCGCTTATGGCAAAGAAATATTTACACATTATTGGTGGTGGCTTGGCCGGCAGCGAGGCGGCTTGGCAGGCGGCTGAACAAGGCGTATCGGTTCGGCTCTATGAAATGCGGCCACAACAACATACCGGCGCTCATCTGACGGGTGACTGTGCGGAACTGGTCTGTTCGAATTCACTCGGCTCGGACTTGGCGGATCGTGCTTCCGGCGTGTTGAAGGCGGAGATGCGTTTGATGGGCTCGCTCTTGATGCGCTGTGCAGATGCGTGTGCGGTGCCTGCTGGTGGCGCTTTGGCGGTGGATCGCTTGGCTTTTTCGGCGGAAGTGACTCGGCAGCTCGAAGGCCATCCGCGCGTTGAGATCATTCGCAAGGAGGTCACTGATATCCCGGACGAACCCACCATCATTGCCAGTGGCCCTTTGACGTCCGACGACTTGGCGTCTTCGTTGGCGGCCTTTAGTGGCGATGAGCACCTCTACTTTTTCGACGCCATTTCGCCGATCGTTACAGCGGAATCGGTCAACATGGACATCGCCTTCCGAGCTTCGCGTTATGATCGCTCCGAGCAGAAAGATGGCGATTACATCAATTGCCCGCTAAATCGCGAGGAGTACGAACGATTTATCGAGGCCTTGCTGACCGCCGAACGTATTCCACTGCATACCTTCGAAATGATCATGGAACAAGGCGTTAAGGCGGGGGCCCATGAGTTCTTTGAGGGCTGTCTGCCGATCGAAATTCTAGCGGGTCGGGGCCGGGAAGCGTTGGCTTTTGGCCCGATGCGGCCCGTCGGCTTAACGGATCCCCGCACGGGCCGTCGACCGTACGCAGCTTTACAGCTGCGCCAGGATAATCTTGCCGCGAGTCTCTATAATCTGGTCGGCTTCCAAACCAATTTACGCTTTCCGGAGCAAAAGCGTGTGTTCAGCCTGATCCCCGGCTTGGAGGAAGCTGAGTACGAGCGATTCGGTCAAATGCACCGCAATACCTTTATTGCCTCACCGAAACTGCTCAATCCCACGCTGGAGTTCCGTCAGCGGGCGGGACTCTTCTGTGCGGGGCAACTGACTGGCGTAGAGGGCTATGCTGGAAACATCGCCACCGGCTTGCTGGCCGGGTTGAATGCTGCAAAGGCCATGCAAGGGGCTCCGCTACTATCCTTGCCACGCGTTACGATGCTGGGCGCCCTATGCCATTACGTCACGCACGTGGAGATGAAAGACTTTCAGCCGATGAAAGCGAATTTCGGGATTCTGCCGCCACTGGAAGGCAAGCCTGTTCGGGGAAAGCGAGAACGCGCAGCACTTTATGCTCAACGCGCCATGCAGGAGCTGGAATCGTTTTGGAAGGAAGCACAGTATGCTCAATCGACATAAACTGATCGAAGATGTTTTTGCGCCAACATCCGAAGATGTGGTGCTCTTTATGATCGATGAACCCCACGATCGCGTCCCGGATCATCGCGATTGGCAGGAACGGCGTGAAATGGCGCAGGAATGGCATGAGTCTTTTAGCGCCTTTCAGGTCCGGCTACTGCCGATCTATCGCTATGCGGCTACTGGTGCGAATAACGGCGATTTGCCGGAATCCGGTCAGCTCGGCGATCAGGAACAACGTCTGGACGCTTTGCTGAATGAGGTCACTGTCATTGTGGCCATGACACAGTATTCCGCCACGGCTCCGCTATCGCGATTAATCCGTGCCCATTCCCCCTTGCGGGTAGCCAGTATGCCAGGCGTATTGCGGCGAATGGAAGATACTGCACTCGCTGCAGACTATCGCGAAGTTGCGCGGCGCACACATTTGTTCGCAAAAGAACTCACCGAAGCGGAAGCAGCGGAGGTGATCTTCAGCACGGGTGAGCGTTTATTCTTGGATTTACGTTACCGCACCGGTCATGCAGATGATGGGCAATGTCACGGTGACAAACCGTTCCCGCTGATCAATTTGCCCAGCGGGGAAGCGTTCATTGTGCCATATGAAGGCGAACGTGAAGGGGAGCCGAGCCGTACGGAGGGCATCATACCGATGCTGGAGGAGGATGAGCTCTATCATTTGATCGTGAAAGAGAATCGAATTGTGGAAGTGCGCGGCGATGGCCCAGGCGCGCAGGCTTTTGCAATCTATCTGCGAGATGACCCCGCCCGAGCGAATATTGCTGAGTTGGGCCTCGGTTGTAATGACATGGCCGTGGTTCAAGGTGCCGTGATCGAGGACGAAAAGGCTGGGTTTCACTGGGCGTACGGGCGCAGCGAACACCTGGGCGGCACCGTCGGTCCCGACGCCTTCAAAAAGCCCGAAAACGTCGTACATCAAGACATCGTCTATGCACCCGCCTCTCCGATCGGTATTCAGCGGTGTACCCTGCACCTACCGGGCGATGAAGAGATCAATGTTATCTTGGATAACGAGTATTTTTATGAGTGAAGCGGCAGGTTCGATCCTACCGCGTGGCCGA
>SLCI01000074.1 GCA_007125875.1 Kiritimatiellia bacterium
ATGTCTTCACCGGCAAATCGCTCGGACAGATAGGACGCCAACATCCGGACATAAAGTTCGTTGTCCGTGTGGAGATAGCTCAGCAGCAGGTTAGCGAGGGCACGCAGTGAAGGTTGCCCTTCCGGAAACTGGTTCAAGATCGTCAAGTACTCTTCAATGGCCCGCTCATAATTTCGTTGGCGGAATAAATCGTCAGCCAATGTAAACTGGGCCTGCGCCGCTTCCCCGCCATGTTCACCGAAATTGATATTCACTTCGCGCCCGAACTCATCTTCGAGCATGGTGATCAAGGCACGGCCACGAACGCTGGCTTCAGCGCCCCATTGACTGGTTCCATACTGCCCGAACACATTATAATATTCCGTCAATGCTTGCTGGATGGCTTGCAGCACCTCACGCTCAGGCGCGTTACGAGCACGCAATTCTTCCACGCGTTTTTCGTAGAGTTCACCGAGCAGAAAACGGGCGTTCGCGACAGGACTCACTGAGGCGGGCACGTTCTGTTCGCGGAGTAAGCGATCTATCCGGCGCAAATCGTCCATATACTGTTCGAGCAGCTCGAGCGCCCCCGCCTCATCGCCTCGCACAAGATGCACGTGCGCCATGATGCCGATCGATTGTCCGAACCAGAGATCATAACCGCCCCATTGCACTTCCTCACTGAGCTCATACGCTCGGTCAAGAAAGCCTTCCCGCTCGGAGCCGGAGGTTTCGCGCCCCAACTGCAGGTTGAGCCGAGCCAAATCCATTTGCAACCGGCGCTTTGCGCTCGTGTCGTCCATCCCAGCGTTTAAAAGACGACTGTACGCTTCAGCGGCTGCACGGCGGTTGTTCATCCGCTCCATCATCTGCCCGTATTGATACGCCGCATCCTGATAGAATCGCAGCAGGTCAGGGTCGGTGGGCGTTCGGTCTTGATAGACGGCAAAAAAAGCGTCGTATAGACGCTGTGCTTCTTCTGTGTTTCCGGCTCGGAAATGTCCGTTGGCGATGCGTAGTTGTAGCGCGTAGCGCTGCGGATGCCCTTCCGGCATCGACTTGACCAATTCCTCCGCATCGGCAAATCGACGTTGGGCGATCAGAATCTCGCCTTCAATACGGGTGGCACGATCGCGCTGGTCGGGATGTAGGCGAACGACTTCGTTTACGACGCGATTTGCCAAATCAGGGAAGCCCATCTCGATGAGCCCGGAGGCGAAGTCAAACTCTTGATCTATATCAAGGGCGACACTTGCCAATGGCATCGAACAAAGTAAGCCACTGGCTACACATACCGCTGCGGAAATCTTCATGCGCATCATGTTGCTTCGCACCTTTCCTACCTGCACCAACCAGACTCTAAATGCATTGCTGACGTTAACCGATGTCAATCCGTCCGTCAAGATAGCGGTCAGTCGGTGTCGACGATGCTCGCTGTTGCACCCGACACAACGAATCGACCATCTTGACCTTCCACCAAACGCACGCCCGGCATCTCGCTCGTATATGCGCGGCGGCTGACGACGCGCGCATTCGGATTGACCACGTGATAAAGGTATCGGCCCGGTCCTGCTTGATGAACAATGGCCGCGTTGAAATCGGCATCAATTTGCATGTCAGGCGAGTGCATACGAATAAAGCTACCCAACGCGATAACACCGAAGCAGACTCCTCCGGAAGCATCATCAACACGCAGCAGTAATGTTTCACCACGATCGCGATTGACGGTCATCAGTCGATAGACTCGACCACCGCTACCATCAGGAAACATGACGCTGCGACGGTCATATTCCAGACCGGGGACGACATCCAGAAACGCGCGGGTCGCGACGAAGGCTTGCCCCATCGCATTGACTCGAACACGCACCGTGTAGGCGCCTTGCTGTCGGAGATCATAGGCATAGGCGAGATTGATGCGGTGAGTGACCGTTTCCCGCGGGGGGATCACCAGTGGCTGCCTGAGGATTTCGGGTGCCAACTGGCGGACCTTACGGCCAGGCCCGCGCTCGATATCAACCCACAACCTGGAGCCGGGCGTGTCGTCACGTAGTGTCAGCGTCTCGCTGGTGTTATTCCGGATACGAATTTCGGCAATCACCGGTTCGTGCAGAATTGCGCGATCGGGCCTGATACGACTCGTGACCTCCAACTGAGCATGGACCATGGGGACCAACCCAAAGGCGAAGAACAGGGCAAAACAATATACTCTCATGGCCATAATCGACTCGATTCGAAGGTCGCTTAGCGGCCTAGCGCTAAACGCGATGCGACCCGGTCGGGTAGTCCCGCATCCTTGATTTTTTTCTGCGTGGTTTTGAAATCATAGGCTACCCGATGCAACTCGATCTCGTTAGCCAACAGGTCAAACGTCACATAGGCCGCCCGCGGATCACCATCGCGCGGCTGTCCGACACTACCCGCATTAATAAAGTACTTACGCCCCAGCACCACTTTGATTTTGGAATAGAGCCCAACGCGCACGCGATCGGTCTTTTCGAATGCGAGGGGAACATGCGTGTGCCCATAAAAACAGAGTGCCGACGTTTGGTAGGCAAAGCTTGCGTCGGCTTCGAGCTTGTCAAAAACGTAGCCCCACATTTCGGGGGTGTCCAAGGTGCTATGGACAATCGTGAAGGTTTCCACGCGCTTGACGTAAGTTAAGCCACCGAGAAACGCGCGCTGCTCGTCCGAGAGTTTATCACGCGTCCAAGCAACTACGTCAGCCGCAATCGGGTGAAAGCCTTCCAAATCGGAATCAACGGCACAATAGTGGTCATGATTTCCACGCACCACGGGGCAATCCAGCTCGCGTACCCGCTCAAGACATTCAACCGGACTCGCATTATAACCGACAATGTCGCCTAGACAGACATAATGAGATACGCCCCGCTTTGCGGCATCCGCCAGAACGGCGGTCAGCGCCTCGTAATTGGCATGTATGTCACCCAGTATGGCGTACTTCATTCGCTTCTTACCCTCAGTAGGAGATACTAAACCGCCTATAGCTTCCTTGTTCCGGCCCTTCTTGATGCTGCTTGTGGCGAATCAAACGCCCCAAGCGCGATGCATCAATGGCTTGCAGAAATCGCTCTATCTCATCTCGATATCCTTCAACCACTAACTCGACCGAACCGTCTGTCTCATTTCGCACAATTCCGGTCACATCAAACGATCTCGCCAGCTCAAGTACGGTGTATCGAAATCCGACTCCTTGCACGCGGCCGGTGAACGATACCTGACACCGAATTCTTTCATCTCCTGACCTCGATCTCGTCATGCGTGAAGCGATAGTAAATCATGATCGGGTGTCTGATTCAATCCACAATTGATGGCCCCTTGGAGTGCTCGTCATAGATACTCGAGAGACGATCAAGCGTACGCTGGAGCGCACCCGCCCGCGACTTCACCAAGGCGGCGGCGAGCTCACCCAGCGCTGTGCGCCGAGCCGGATCGGCAAGTAAGTCCGCGATGGCCGCTTCCAAGCCTGCTTCATCCGGCACCTGCCAAATCGCGTCTGCCGCTTTAAAATCGGCCAGAATCGATTCGAAATTATCCAAACGCGGCCCCACGAGCACGGGCTTCCCGTAGACGGCTGGCTCGATAATGTTTTGGCCCTCCGTTCGCGAGAGACTCTTACCAACAAAAATGATGTCCGCATGCGCATAGAAGTGCTTGAGTTCGCCGGTCGTATCCAATAGAAGCACCGTCCCCTCCTCCGTCGACTCTTCCAGTCGGCTACGACGCACATAGGGAATGTGGCGGGACTCGATCGCCGAAGTAATTTCTGCTGCGCGCTCGACATGGCGCGGTGCCAGAATCAGCTTTAGCGAAGGCCACTTCTGGCGTAGGCGCGAATAAATCTCCAACAAGACAACCTCTTCACCCGGCCAGGTAGACCCCCCTAATAAGACCGGACTATCTTCTCCTACGCCCAATAAATCGAGGACCTCGCGAGCCTTCTGTTCGGAGGATTCGTCGCGATCGACGATCTCATACTTGGCACTACCCACAATTTCGACCCGCTCCGCTGGTGCCCCCATCGCAATGATGCGCTCCGCGTCTTCAGGCCCCTGCATACAAAAGGCCTGCAGCTTCGGCAATAGCCGTCGTGTTACCCAGCCGAGCTTTTGATAGCCCCGAAAGGAACGGGCGGAAATGCGGCCATTAATGAGCACCACAGGAATCTGCAACCCGTTACAGTGACGGATCAGATTAGGCCAAAGCTCTGCTTCCACTAACACCAACATGCGGGGATTAATCAGACGAATCGCGCGGCGCATCACAGGTGGCGTATCGACGGGAAAGTAAAGGAGCAGGTCCGGTGACTTCAGCTTGTCACGAGCCAAGGCGTGTCCCGTCGAGGTCGTGGTGGTCAGAACGAAATGCGTAGCGGGATAACTCGCACGCCATGCGTCGATAAAACGCAGGGCCACAAAGAGTTCCCCGACACTGACCGCATGTATCCAGATACGCTCACCGCCTGAAGCCAGCGCTTGCCGCGTGTCTTTGTCGTACCACGTTAAACGTTGTCCAAAGCCTTTACGATAGCCACCCCGCTTGAGCATCCGTGCGAAAAAGCGCGGAAGGAGCAGAATGAATCCGATCGTGAAAAGAATATTATAGAGCCTCCAAACCATGACGCGCGGGAGTATGCGTTATCGCGTCACTCGTGGCAATGGCCAAGGAGGGCCACCGCTCAGCGAAGGCTTTTGAACTCGATGATGTGCACGGCCAAATCCGTGAATTGCTTCATAAACAAGATGTACAGCACGATAGAGGCCAAGGAACTAAAGATACCGATCGTTGGGATCCAGCTAACCAGCACCAGGATATACCAGATCAGCACAAGCTGCTCGTTCACGGGGACACCCTCTATATTGCGCTCAGCACAATATGCGTTCATGTCCTTAGCCAGCCCGATATAGGCGACATATACCCAGTAAATGTTGTAAAATGGGATAAAGCACAGACCGACCGCGAGACCAGGTGTCGTGCGCGCTTGTCCGTCCTGAATGAGTGCCCAAAACCGATAGAGCAATATGTAACCAAGCACGACCGCACCGAGCACAGCAAAAACGCCTACACCAATCACAATGAGCGGGATGCCTAGGCCGGCCAGCCAAACCATCCAGGTCCACAAGGAGCGCATTGATTCAACGGTGTAAGGGGTCCCTTGCACAATGTGACGCGCTTCTTCATCTTGTGAAGGCTCTTCCGCTTGTTGTGGCAACACAATGGTGGCAGGCTCGGGGGCAGTGGATGCTTTCTGATTGAGCTGAGCGGACAATTCGGATTGCCCCGCCTCGATCCATTCGGCCATGCCCTCACGCCATACCAGCGTGTCGCTGGTGATAACACCTCTTGCGATTAGCTTGTCGATTTGCGTGTCGGAAATGGGCCCCACACGCTCTTCACCTGCAACGTAATACCACGTCATTTCTCACTCCACTGAATAAACAGACCGATCCGAAACGCCATGATACGAATTCAGACAAACAAGCCAATGAAGAAAAGGCGGAGCCCTGTTGGTTATGCTGCGCGATGCTGGTCAACGGGGAATATGCCCGCTACTTGCCCTACTGCCGGAAGGCTGCAGCGACAATTTGAATATCTGCCAGGGAACGGATGCGATGATTGAAACGATCCAACTGCACCATGTACGCTCCAGCATACAACTTTTCGTAGAACTTATCGTCATCCACTTTGGCCGCCGACTTGCCGAGGCCAAGCGCTTTGGACAAATCATCCAACTTCGCCGCAACGGGCATATGAATACCCCACACGGGACCGGCGTTGAGGCACTTCGTTGCCTTGAGACCTTTCGGGACAATAGCAACGCCCTGCTCCAGCTTTTCGGCCGCCGTGGCCACCCCGTAGCGTTTGGCATTCTTGACCACTTCGGAAACAACGGTTGGTGTTACACAGGGCTGTGAAGCTTCGTGGATAACCACAATGGACGCGCCGACATCCTCCATGGCCTTCAAGCCCGCCTTGATTGATGCCGTCTTCTGTATCGCACCGCCAACGATCTTTTTGAGCTTGGGCGCGCCAAACATGCGCGCCATACCGACCACCGTATCCAGGCGATCTTTAGGTGCAACTACAACAATGCCATCAATTTCTGAACTGCGTTCAAAGGCGACAAGAGAATGGGCAAGAACTGGCTGCTCGCCCAATTGCAGAAACGCCGTGTCAACATCAGAGGATATTTGCTCTGATTTGCCACAAGCGATAATAAGCGCCCAAGCGCTATGCGTTTTGACTACTGCAGCCACTTTAGCTCAAACATGGAGTGAAAATTACGTCCATAAGTGCGGAATACTAGAATAGTATAAGTTATTCGTCAATCGATATTAACAACCATTCTATGAATCATTAGGGCGATAGAGACTTAGCAAATGCCAGGTGAAACATCCCTATATTATCTCCGGAAGGTCAAAAAGCGTGTATTCGGTTGTTGCGCGCTGAGGGAATCTGTTGTTAGTTATGCCGCTTCCACTTGAAAGGAACAGGTCAAACGTCATGCAACCACATCACACAAAGAACGTGCTTTTTTCGCATCA
>SLCI01000024.1 GCA_007125875.1 Kiritimatiellia bacterium
AGAATGCTTCTGTGGTAACTGGTTCTGCTTAGCGTGTGCCGGAGGCGCAACCTCTGTGTTGCCCTGAGAATGTGCCGAAAAGTTATAGCAACTGGTATTATACCAGTGTTAAACGGTTACTACCGAACCATCCGCAGCAATATGAAAAGAACCAGCACCAGCACAATGATGATAAATATTGTTTTATTGCGCTGTACGGAGCGGCCTTGCCGATTGGGAAGTGGCGTTTTTAAGCCACCGGTAGAGAAATAGTTCGCAAAACGGGCATCGCCCCGAACCCTTGTCTTCTCACCGCCGAGACTTCGTGAGTCGCCAGCAGACCCGACATCTCCCCCGAGTACGCGACCTCCGGAAGATTGATGCGTACTCATGGCACCTGGCTCAACTCGACTCGGTGAAGAAATCAAGGCGGGCGTCTGCCCCTTCTTGATCGCGCGGGACAGCGATTTCATTTCATCATCCAAGCGACGCTTTTCACGCTCAATTTCTTGTAACTTACGTTCAAGCTTGGATTTTTTAGGGCCCGTTTTTCGCATGGCGAAGCGTCCTCTCTATACTGATGCGCTCAGCCTACTACTTACAGAATGCCAATGCTCTGCATGTAGTATAGCAGCCAAATAATCGTCAGGGTGATGATGATCGGCAAACTGACGGCGAAACCGACCTTCAACCAATCCGCAAAACTCTTCTCCTTAGCAACCGGCTGAGCGGTGTCGTCATAGATAACGGGTTGTTTCGCAGCTTGCTTTTGTTCTTCCGTTTGAGCCGAGCTAATTTTGCCAAGGATCTTATTGAATTCCAGCCGGATATCATCAATCCGTGCAATCGCATTACCTAATTCTTCCCTGAACTGCTCTTCGGGCCATTGCTCCTCGTCGATCGTGTCAATATCGCCTTTCCAACCACGACAACGCTGCCGAGCTTCCTGGACCAACTGCAATAGTTGTTCGGTATGCAATTCCTGTTTTTCCAAGGTGATCATGCTCTGATTCAGGTGCTGAATCATTTCAGATTTACTACGTTCGTAATCCGATTGACGGCGACGCAGGTCTTCCAATTGATTCTTCTCTTTCTCGAGATTTTCCTGTTTTTGCCGCAACCGCTCCAGCTCCTTAGCGGCGGTAGCCATATGATCCTCTACCTGTTCCTTATGCCGAGCCATACGGGATAAATTAAGCTCAGACACATTACGGGTACCTGACTCAGGCGCACTCGAATCCGGACTATCCGGTTCACCACGCGTCTTCCGGGCTGTTGCGCTGCGATGTTTCACTAAATCATCATCAAAGAAGTCTGTGTTCGCCATAATCGCTCTCTCCTCTATACCGCTAAGGGATTATCAATTCCTGCCCTTCACGCAGGCTCTCGGGTGTATCCAAAACACCACGATTCGCTTCAAATATTCTCCGCCACTGCGACGAGTCGTTGTATACACGTCCCGCAATACGCGAAAGTGTGTCACCACGCTGGACCCGATAGGTGCGAGGAGCCTCTGCGGGCTCCTCTGCGGCGGGTTCCGGCGTTCGCGGGCGAATGGGCTGTTGAGTGGGAGCCGGTGTAGCCCGGGCCGCCGCAGGAGGCTGCCGCTCCGGTGCTCCAGTTGCCCTGGCAGATGTTGCCGAACCTTCCTGAAGCTGACGCGTTAGATCCTCAATTTGTCCCCGCAACATGGCATTTTCACGTTCCAATCGCGCAACTTCTTCAATCGCGCCAGCTGGCGGGTTAGGCAATGAAGCCAAATACTGCGTGTGCGCACGGCGAATCAAATCTTCAATCAAGGCATTGCGCGTCGCATCAGGCCGCTTCTCCAAATACCGCTGCAAATGATAGATGGCGCGCAAATAATCACGCTTGTGATCCTTGAACTCGATGCCCAGCTTCAAATGCGCCAAGGCAAGCTGAGGACGACGCTCTAAGCCCTTTAAATATTGCTCAATAGCGCCATCAATATCCCCGGCCCGCTTGCGTGCGTCTCCACGGATAATAAAGGGGTCACGCTCATCACGTCGATCCATGCGATCGTCGCTACCACAGCCTACCAACCCAGCAAGCAACAGCAGCAACAAAAAACGAGGCAGACAACGTATGAATTGAGGGCAATGCATGGAAGGTTAGTAGCACGCAAGGCCTAATCCGTCAATGTTGAGAAACAATTACGCGTGGTAATCCACCACTCTGCGCTCTGAGACCAGTTCACGCACCATCTGAACGACCTCGAGATGAGCCGGATGCTGCAAATACGTCTGCAAATCCGCTTCATTTGCAAACACAGAATACAGTGAAACATCCGAGGCCTGGTCCGAATGCCCAAAATTAATGCCCACCTCTATTTCGATGATCTCAGGGATGACTTCAGCCAAAGCCTCAATGGCCGCCTTCATTTGATTCGCGGCGGCCATTCCAGCCTCGCCCTGTTCCTTTAACTTCCACATTACGAGATGTTTAACCATGATTTATCCTTTACTCGCTGTCGGGTGTTCCTAATCCGATCGTAGTGTGTCCTGAGCTGCTTTCGTGGTAAACCCTAAACTTCATTGTCAGGGTGGATATCTTCTGCTAGTTGTACACCATGAGTACAGTGCATTCACATTTGAATCGTCCGATCCATTTGGCGAGACGTGACGCGTTCTATGAGCGGGGCGTAGAATTGATCTATTTGCCGATGCAGGAAATGAACACCGCGATTCGCATCGAGCACCTACACCGCGTTCTCGAAGTGCTGGCCACAGCTCGAAAGCATGCTTTTTTTGCCAGTCGTTCGCCCTCCAGCTTCGTCCGTGAACCTGATTTCTTGCACTTTCTGGAACTCATCCATGACAATGTGAAATCCATGCACTCGATGATGGAACATCAAGAACACTTAGAGGGTGCGGAAAGCTTTTTGTGCCAGTTCCTCAACACAACACGTGAACAAGCGCAATTGCCGGCCATGCATTATCGACGTCGTGCAGAAGACTTGATGAGCGGATTGTGGCAGCTCTTACAGCTTTCCCATACACCTTATCGTGCGCTCCAAACCGAGTTCAAAGAGCACGCCGAGGAAGAGGAGTTGGAGCGCTACCAACGCGCCTTCGCGAGCTTTCGCGATGAATCCGTATCCCGCTATCCAGCACCGTCACTGAAACAACCTGCGGCGCCTTAGTCTACGGTCTCGCGGAGAATGGTATCGATCATCCGGCCTCTCACCGCAACTTCGGTAACCGCGACGATCGTGTCCCCAGCCTTGAGCAGATTTCGCTCTTTCAGCAGCGCAATGGCATGATCAACATTCAGCGAGGGATCATCCGCGAACTTCAGCGGGAAGGGCTGAATACCCCAATGAATCGTCAATTGATTCAGTAGTGTATCGTTATCCGTAAACGCATAAAGCGGCGTCATCGGCGGACGCAACCAAGCGGCGTTTCGTGCCATACCGCCAGATCGGGTAAAGACGATTAGGGCATCAGCACGTGTCTCTTGGGCCATCACAACAGCCGACTTAAGCATTTTGGCGCCCTTGGAATCCATCCGGGCATGTTCCGCATAGTTGGCTCCCCCACTCCGCTCAACTCGCTGCGCAATGCGATCCATCACTTCGAGACACTTGACTGGATATTTGCCGACCGAGGTTTCGCCGGACAACATAATCGCGTCGCACTGCTCGAACACCGCGTTGGAAACATCGGTAATTTCCGCCCGCGTCGGCGATGGATTATCGATCATCGACTCCAACATATGTGTCGCCACGATCACCGGTTTGCCAGCCAGTACGCAGGCCTTCACGATTCGGCGCTGAATAATCGGCAGCTCCTCGTACGGGCACTCGATACCCAAATCGCCGCGAGCGACCATGACAGCATCGGCCTCTTCAACAATCTCATTCAGGTTGCGGATCCCCTCTTGGTCTTCGAGTTTAGCCACAACCTTCTGACGCGCTCTCCGATAATCCAAGATCGCTTTCAGCTTTAATACATCATCCGCCTCGCGACAGAACGACATGGCAATGAAATCCACACCCAACTCAATACCGAGCTCGACATCGGCCAGGTCCTTGTCCGTCAAGGCGGGTAGGTTTACGCGAACGCCGGGCAAATTGATGTGCCGACGGCTGCCAAGGACGCCCTCTGTTAACACTTCGCACGTGAGCTGATTGCGCTTTTTGCCCAGCACTTTCAAGTGGATCTCGCCGTTATCCACCAACACCACGTCGCCAACCTTGATATCGTCCACGAGGTATTCGTAGTTTACGTCGACTGAATGCTCCTCTTCGGATACCTCGCCACGCACGGTCAGCGCGATACGATTACCCGGCTGCAAGTCCAGTTCGGTATGCAATTCACCGGTACGAATAGCTGGCCCCTGCAAATCCATCAAAATCCCTACCGGCTTCTTGAGCAAATCAGACACATAGCGAATGGTTTCGACATTCTTGCGCACCTGATCCGGCTTGGCATGACTCATATTGATGCGCGCAATATTGACGCCCGTCTCTACCATTTTTGCGAGTATCTCCGCCTCACTGGTTGCGGGCCCAAGCGTAGCAATGATTTTTGTGCGACGCGCCTTGTGTTGTTCAGAATGCATAAATCCAAGTCCTCCTCAAAAGTCGGGGCATAGGCTGTATTCTTTCTGGCCGAATGGCCAGAACAAATTAGGTCTATTTCGACTTTGTTCGATAGGCGGTTTTACGACGACGCTTACGGGATTGAGGCGAAGCGGCGGCAGGGCGATCCGTTTTCTTTGTCCCGTCAACGGACTGACGGAGCTCATACAGTTGATCACGCAATATCGCTGCACGCTCGAACTCTAATGCTTCTGCAGCCTCAACCATTTCTCGCTCGAGCTCATGAATGACGGCATGTACATCCACATCGGTCCCAGACTCGCGTACAACGGCGTCGTCTAAAGCGCGTGTTTCGTCAACTTCGCGATACAACGTTTCCTGAATTTCCTTCAGAATTCGCTGCGGAGTGATGCCATGCGCCTGATTGTAGGCCTCTTGTACCGAGCGGCGCTGTCTCGTCACGGTCATCATTCGCTGCATGGAATCCGTAATGTGATCCGCATACATCAACACCCGACCAGCGATGTGACGGGCCGCACGCCCGGCCGTCTGAATAAGCGACGTTTCGGACCTCAAGAATCCCTCTTTATCAGCATCCAGTATAGCGACCAAAGACACCTCAGGCAGATCTAATCCTTCGCGCAGTAGATTGATCCCAATCAAACAGTCAAAGTCCGCTTTGCGTAACTGCCGCAGGATTTCGACGCGTTCAATCGCATCAATGTCTGAATGCAAGTAACGCACACGAACCTTCAGCTGCTGCAAATAGTCTGAGAGATCCTCGGCCGTGCGCTTGGTCAAGGTAGTCACCAGCACGCGTTCGTTTCGTTCTGCGCATTGCCGCACTTCCTCTACCAGGTCATCAATTTGATGTTCCAACGGGCGCACCTCAACCACCGGATCCAGAATGCCGGTGGGCCGTATGACCTGTGTGACAGGCTCGCCCGCCATCTCGCGCTCAAGCGGTCCGGGCGTTGCGGAGGTAAACAGCATTTGGTTCGTGATGCTCAAGAACTCGTCGAAGTTAAGTGGTCGGTTATCCAATGCCGATGGTAAACGGAACCCGTGCTCGACTAAGACGTTCTTGCGCGCCCGATCGCCATTAAACATTCCCCGGATCTGGGATAAAGTTACATGTGACTCATCAATCACCGTTAAGAAATCGCGTTGGAAGTAGTCAATCAGGCAGGCTGGACGCTCGCCGGCTTCTCGACCGGCTAGGTGGCGCGAATAGTTTTCGATGCCCTGGCAATAGCCCAACTCTTTCAGCATCTCCATGTCGAACTGTGTACGCATACGGATGCGCTGGGCCTCCAACAACTTACCGCTCGTCTCAAAATACTTTACGCGCTCTTCCATCTCTTCTTTGATGGCGGCCAGCGCCGACTCGATCTTGGTGTAAGGCATGACAAAGTGTTTGGCGGGAGAGATCAGCGCTCGCTCTAACTCCGCGTGGACTTCCCCCGTCAAGGGCTCCACACGTCGAATGCGTTCCACTTCGTCACCGAAAAAATCTATCCGGATGGCGGCTTTCGCGTAAGACGGATAGATATCCAAGGTGTCGCCTCGCACTCGGAAGGTTCCAGGCGCTTGCTCAATATCATTTCGAGTGTACTGAATGTCTACGAGCCGCTGCAGCACGTGATCTCGATCAATTTCAGCGCCACAATCAATGCCCAATACCATTTGACGATAATCTTCGGGTGAGCCCAAGCCATATATACAGGATACCGAGGCGACGATAATCACGTCGTCACGATTCAGCAGCGCATCGGTAGCAGACAAACGTAGCCTTTCAATCTCTTCATTGATGGCCGCATCTTTTTCAATAAACGTGTCGGTCTGCGGGATATAAGCTTCCGGCTGGTAGTAATCGTAATAGCTGACGAAATACTCGACCGCGTTATGCGGAAAAAACCCCTTTAACTCCGCATACAGCTGTGCGGCTAGTGTCTTATTGTGCGAGATGAC
>SLCI01000004.1 GCA_007125875.1 Kiritimatiellia bacterium
CAAAAAGTCTGTAGCCTGTTGTACGTGCTTCAGGCCGTAAAGGATAAGAAAGAACAAGCCTGATCTGGTAAGCAGGCGATATCAGGAGGAGTAAAGTCATGGCAGAAGTAGCAGAGACCGCAGAAGCGGAAAAGAGTGAAGTGAAGTTGGAAGGCAAGATGGCCGAGTTTGTGGATTGGATTGAGACGATTTCCGTTCTTGAGCTTTCCCAGTTGGTTAAAGCTTTGGAAGATCGTCTAGGCGTAAGCGCTGCAGCCCCGATGGCCGTTGCCGCTGGTCCGGCCGCTGGTGGTGGTGCTGAAGCCGCTGCTGAAGAGCAGACCGAGTTCACGGTTGTGTTGGCCGATGCCGGTGGTCAGAAGATCCAGGTGATCAAAGAGATCCGTGGTCTGACGCAACTTGGTTTGAAAGAAGCCAAAGATCTGGTCGAATCCGCGCCCAAGCCCATCAAAGAGGGTGTCAGCAAGGAAGAGGCCGAAGAGGTCAAGAAGAAGCTCGAAGGCGCTGGCGCCAAAGTCGAAATCAAGTAATTCGACGGCGTTTGTTAATGGGCACCACCGGGTGGTGTGCTGCCCTGATGAAGTGATCAAGGATTTAATCCAACTTCCACGAAGTAAGGTGTTGCATGGCAGAGCGAATTAACTACGGCATACTTCCTCATGTAGTCGACATTCCGAATCTGATCGAAATTCAGACGGAGTCCTACAAGGATTTCCTGCAGGCGGATGTTCCCCCGATGAAGCGAAAGCCCGTCGGGTTGCAGGCGGTCTTTAAGGAGGTATTCCCGATTGAGAGTTACGACGGCCAGTACACGCTGGACTTCGTGAAGTATGAGATGAAGGAGCCGAAGATGTCGGCGCTAACCTGTATTCAGGAAGCCGAGTCCTTCGCCGCTCCGCTGTATCTCACCTTGCGCTTGCGCGATGGGGAAGAGGTGCGTGAGGAAGAAGTATACCTGGGCGAGATTCCGCTGATGACGCCAGAGGGGTCGTTCGTTGTGAACGGCGCCGAACGTGTAGTCGTCAGTCAGTTGCATCGTTCGCCGGGTATCTGCTACGAGCAATCGATTCATGCAAATGGATCGGTCTTGTATTCTTTCCGTATCATTCCAGATCGCGGGTCGTGGGTTGAAGTCCAGTTCGATACCTCAGATCTCATCTACATGTACCTCGACCGTCAACGTCGACGCCGCAAGTTCTTGGCGTCCACGTTGCTGCGTGCGCTGGGTTACAGCACCGATGACGAGCTAATCGATCTGTATTATCACTTCGAGACCTTGAGCTTGAAGGATAACCTGACTGACGAGCAGATCGACTTCCGAGTGACCCGAGCTGACGTCATTGATGCCGATTCACAGTCGATTCTGGCGCGTAAGCACGAGCCGGTAACTCGCGAACTCGTTAAGCAGATGAAGGCCGCTGGGTTTAAGAGCCTGGACGTCGTGAATGTGTCTTGGGACGAAGGTATCTTCCTCAAGAGCGTGCAGAAAGATACGTCCAGCTCCACAGAAGAGGCCCTGAAGGATATCTACCAGAAGCTGCGTCCGGGCGATCCGGCCACGGTTTCGAATGCCAAACAGCTGCTGAAACGCACCTTCTTTGATCCGCGTCGCTATGACCTGGGTCGAGTGGGTCGATACAAGATTCTGCAAAAGCTGGGTCTGGATAAAAACAACGACTCACGCGTGCTGGAAGTCGAAGACATTGTGGCCGCGTTCAAATATCTGGTCAGCCTCCGCATTGGTGAAGGTTCGATTGATGATATTGATCACTTGGGTAGTCGCCGTATCCGTACGGTGGGCGAGTTGCTAGAGAATCAATGCCGCGTGGGCTTGGCGCGTACCGAGCGCTTAGTAAAAGAGCGGATGACGATCTTTGATGCGACCGTCGAGAAATTGACGCCGCAAAAGCTCATCAATCCGAAGGCTCTGTCCGCGGTCATCAAAGACTTCTTTGGCCGCAGCCAGCTCTGCCAGTTCATGGATCAAACCAATCCGCTTTCTGAGCTCACCCACAAGCGCCGTTTGAGCGCCTTGGGACCGGGCGGTTTGAGTCGCGAACGTGCCGGCTTCGAAGTGCGCGACGTTCATTCCAGTCACTATGGCCGCATTTGCCCGATTGAAACACCGGAAGGCCCGAACATTGGTCTCATCTCCTCCATGAGCACCTATGCGCGCGTCAATGAATTCGGTTTCATCGAAACACCTTACCGTCGGGCTGAAAATGGCCGCGTCACCGATGAGGTCCATTACCTCAGCGCGGATGACGAGGAGAAATACGTTATCGCGCAGGCGAACGCCCCCTTGAAGGACAACGGCGACTTCGTGCGCGACACGGTGCTCGTGCGCTATCGCGGTGATTTCCTCGAAGTACCCAAAGATCGCGTCGATTTCATGGACGTATCACCCAAGCAGTTGGTCAGTGTGGCCGCCAGTTTGATTCCGTTCCTTGAGCACGATGACGCCAACCGCGCCTTGATGGGATCAAACATGATGCGTCAATCCGTGCCGCTAATGATTTCTGAGCGGCCCTATGTGGCGACGGGCATGGAAGAAAAGGTGGCTCGCGATTCCGGTGTGTTGGTGATTGCGGCAGAGCCCGGTAAAGTGGCCAAAGTCAGTGCCGACGTCATTATCGTCTCCAAGACTGGTGAGCTGCCGAACAAGAAGACGCCTGCGGACGAATATCGCTCGTACACCTTGCGCAAGTTTATGCGCTCGAATGCCGGCACCTGTTTCAATCAAAAGCCGCTGGTCAAAGTTGGTCAGAAGATTAAAAAGGGTGACGTCTTGGCCGATGGGCCAGCCACAGATGAGGGTGAATTGGCGTTGGGCCGGAACGTGCTCGTCGCATTCATGCCTTGGTGCGGATACAACTTTGAGGACGCCATTCTAATCAGCGAAAAGCTGGTGCGCGAAGACTATTACACCTCGATTCACGTTGAAGAATTCGAGTGTGGTGCCCGTGATACCAAGCTAGGTCCCGAAGAAATCACGCGTGATATCCCGAATGTCGGTGATGAGGCGTTGAAGAATCTGGATTCCGGTGGCGTGATTCGCGTCGGCGCAGAAGTGAAGCCGGGCGATATTTTGGTCGGTAAAATTACGCCGAAGAGTGAAACCGAGTTGGCGCCGGAAGAGCGTTTGCTGCGCGCCATCTTTGGTGAGAAGGCTGCCGATGTGCGCGATACCTCTTTGACCGTGCCGAGTGGTGTTGACGGTATTGTGATGGACGTCAAAGTCTCGTCCAAAAATCCGATTCAGCGCAATTCGATGTCGGCGAATGAGAAGCGCAAGCAGGTCAAGCAGTTGACGGATGACTACAAGACCCGCAAACAGCAGCTGCACGATGATTTAACGGAAGCCATGAGCAACATCCTGTTGGGCGAAAAAATACCCTTGGATGTGGTCGATGTGGAAACCGGCGAGATCATCATTCCGGCCAACCGCAAGATCACGAAGACGTTGCTGCGTAAGTTGGCGGCGGCGCATGATCACATCGAAATTGATCCCAGCCCGATTCAAATCAAGATCACTGGTATTATCAACGAGTTCAGCGCCAAGTTTGCTGAGCTGGAAGATGAGAACGAGCGTTCAATGGAGCGACTCGAGACCGGCGATGAGATCGATCAGGGCATCATCAAGCAGGTCAAGGTCTACGTCGCCAGCAAGCGTAAGTTGGCGGTGGGCGACAAGATGGCCGGTCGGCACGGTAACAAGGGCGTCATCGCCCGTATCATGCCAGAAGCCGACATGCCCTTCCTGCCGGACGGAACGCCGGTCGAAATCGTCTTGAATCCATTGGGCGTGCCGTCCCGTATGAATGTGGGACAGGTGTTGGAAACCCATTTGGGTTGGGCGTGCGAGCATCTTGGTATTCACGCGGCGACCCCGGTGTTTGATGGTATTTCCGAACAACGGATCTGGGAAATGATGAAAGAAGCTGGACTGCCGGAGCAGGGTAAGTCCGTGCTGTATGACGGCCGGACCGGTGAGCCGTTTGACCAGAAAGTCGTGGTCGGTAAAATTTACATGCTGAAGCTGCATCACTTGGTCAGCGATAAGATCCATGCCCGCGCCGTTGGGCCATACTCCCTCGTTACCCAGCAACCGCTGGGCGGCAAGGCGCAATATGGCGGTCAGCGATTCGGTGAGATGGAAGTGTGGGCGATGGAAGCGTATGGTGCCGCGTATGCCTTGCAGGAACTATTGACTGTGAAGAGCGACGACTTACAGGGTCGTACGCAGATTTACGAGTCGATTGTGAAGGGGGAGAATACGCTCGAGGCGGGTGTGCCGGAATCCTTTAACGTCTTGTTGAAGGAAATGCAGAGCCTCGTTCTGGACATGCGTATTCACGACGAGGAAGAGTAAAGCGGACGAAGATCAGTAGCGATTACGATTGATTGAATGGAGGGTATCCCATTGGAACATAGCGATGCGGCAAATATTTTAGGCGTAGAATCGAAAACAGGATCTGATTTCGCGAGTATTACTTTGGCGGCGCCCGAGACGGTGCGGTCTTGGTCTTTCGGGGAAGTCAAGAATCCCGAAACGATCAACTACCGTACATTTAAGCCGGAAAAGGGTGGTCTGTTTTGTGAGCGAATTTTTGGTCCGACCAAAGATTGGGAATGTGCCTGCGGTAAGTACAAGCGGATTAAACACAAAGGTGTGATCTGTGATCGTTGCGGTGTCGAGGTGACACTGGCACGCGTGCGCCGTGAGCGTATGGGCCATATCGAGCTGGCTGTGCCGGTCTCGCACATCTGGTTTTTCAAGTGCACGCCCAGCCGCATGGGGTTGGTATTGGACATGACCGCTCGTGCGTTGGAGCGCGTGTTGTACTACGAAGATTATATCGTGGTCGATCCGGGCGATACCCCGCTGCAAAAGAAACAACTTTTGAGCGAATTGGAATATCGCGAAGCGCAAGACAAGTTCGGTGATGCGTTTGTTGCCAAGATGGGCGCGGAAGGTGTTGCCGACCTGATGAAGGAAATCGATCTCGAACGTGAATTGATCGAGATCGAAACCGAAATGGAAGGTACGCGCAGCAAGCAGACCAAGACCAAGCTGACCAAGCGTATCAAGGTTATAGAGGGTTTTCGAACCAGCAAGACGCGTCCCGAATGGATGATCTTGGAAGTATTGCCCGTAATTCCGCCGGACTTGCGTCCGTTGGTGCCGTTGGAAGGTGGTCGATTCGCAACTTCGGACTTGAATGACCTATATCGCCGCGTCATCAACCGCAATAACCGTTTGCGCAATCTGCTTTCGCTGAAGACGCCTGACGTCATCATTCGTAACGAGAAGCGCATGTTGCAGGAGGCCGTCGACGCTCTGTTTGATAACGGTCGTCATGGGCGTGCGGTTACCGGGGCAGGCAATCGTCCGCTCAAGTCGCTGAGCGACATGCTGAAAGGTAAGCAAGGCCGATTCCGCCAGAACTTGTTGGGTAAGCGCGTCGATTATTCCGGCCGTTCCGTGATCGTGATCGGGCCGGACCTCGAAATGCATCAGTGCGGCTTGCCGAAGAAGATGGCGCTTGTCCTGTTTGAACCGTTCATCATTCGCCGCTTGAAAGAGTTGGGCGTGGTGCACACAGTCCGTAGCGCCAAGAAGATGATTGAGCGCGAGGCGGACGAGGTCTGGGACATTCTGGAAGAGGTGACTCAGGGCCACACCGTAATGTTGAATCGTGCGCCGACCTTGCACCGTTTGGGCATTCAGGCGTTCGAGCCGGTTCTGATTGAGGGTGAAGCCATTCGCGTTCATCCGCTGGTTTGTACCGCCTATAACGCCGACTTCGACGGCGATCAAATGGCGGTGCACGTGCCGTTGTCTGTTGAGGCGCAAATGGAATCGCGTCTGTTGATGCTTGCGCCCAATAATATTTTCTCACCATCCAGCGGTCGTCCGATTACGACCCCGTCACAGGATATCGCCCTCGGGGTGTACTACCTCACGACGGATGCGCAGAAGGATCGTATTGCCAGCCGTAAGCGCAGTGGTAAGGACAAGCCGGAAAACGAATCGTTACCGATCTTAGTTGATCCCGCCGAAGTGCACACCGCCTATATTGAAGGCGAGTTGAAGCTGCACGATCGTATCCGTTTCAAGAACCCGGATTATGGCCGCGATACCTTGCACGGTAACAAAGATGTCAGCGTGATTACGACGACGGTAGGCCGAGTCATTTTCAATGAGATTTGGCCGGAACAAATGGGCTTCATCAACATGATTGTTGGCAAGAAGGCCATGGAGCGGCTGATCGAAGAGTGCTACCGCGCTTCGGGCCAGGACGAGACCGTTAAGATGTTGGACCGACTCAAACAGCTCGGTTTTGAGCACGCGACGCTTGCCGGCATTTCGGTTGGTATCGGTGACATGATTATTCCGCCCGAGAAGGTTGAAATTACCGATCACGCCCGTCAGACCATCGCTGATGTGGAGGCACAGTATCGCAAGGGTATCATTACGGACGGTGAGCGATACAATAAGATCATCGATATCTGGACGCATGCGACGGACGAGATTTCCAACGTGATGTACCGCAAGATGGAGTACAACGAGAGTCGGGATCATCTCAACCCGATTTTCATCATGGTGGATTCCGGTGCCCGTGGTTCTAAACAGCAGATTCGTCAGTTGGCCGGTATGCGCGGTCTGATGGCGCGTCCGTCCGGTGAAATTATTGAACGCCCGATTCTCTCCAACTTCCGCGAGGGATTGAGCGTGTTGGAATACTTTATTAGTACGCACGGCGCCCGTAAGGGACTGGCCGACACCGCGTTAAAGACGGCCGACTCCGGGTACCTGACGCGTAAACTAGTGGACGTCGCTCAGGACATCATTGTGTACGAGCAAGATTGCCATACCCTCAACGGCATCGAGATCAAACCGATCTACGAAGGCGATGAAGAGTTGGTGCCGTTGGCCTCACGTATCGTGGGCCGGACAGCGCTGGACGATATTCGCGATCCGTTGACCAAAGAAGTGATTGTTGCTGCGGGACAGGAAATCGATGAAAAAGCGGCAGCGCTGATTGGTAAAGCCGGCTTTGAGTCCCTGCGCATTCGTAGCATTTTGACCTGCGAAACACGTCATGGTTGCTGCGCCAAGTGCTACGGCCGTAATCCGGCCACGGGCCAGATCGTGGCCTTGGGTGAGCCTGTGGGTATTATCGCGGCCCAGTCGATTGGTGAGCCGGGCACGCAGTTGACGATGCGTACTTTCCACATTGGTGGTACAGCGAGCTCCGTGTTTAAGCAGCCGCAAATCATTTCGAAGCACAACGGTATCATCCACCATCACGAGCTGCGCACTGTCGCGGCCTTGGACGGTAGCTTAATTGCGCTGAACAAGAACGGCGTGATCGGTATTTACGATGATGAAGGACGCGAATTGGAACGTCACACGATCGTGATCGGTGCCGTTATCTCTGTCGCAGATGGCGGTCGCGTTAAGAAGGGCGAGAGCTTCTGCAAGTGGGATCCATACAACGTGCCGATTTTGGCTGAGCATCGTGGTCTGGTAGAGTTCCATGACTTTATCGAGGGTATTACCGTGCGCCGTGAAATGGACGAGTCGACCGGCCTCGAAGGTACCGTCGTCATGGAGCACAAAGAGGATCTGCATCCGCAGATCGTGATCAAAGATCCCGAGACCAAAGAAGTTATTCACTATTACTCCATTCCGGCTGGCGCGCACGTCATGGTGTCGTCCGGTAACGAGGTTCCGGCCGGATCACTGTTGGCCAAGACACCGCGTAAAGTTTCGCGAACGAAAGACATCACCGGTGGTCTGCCGCGCGTAGCGGAGTTGTTCGAAGCGCGTCGTCCCAAGGATGCGGCCGAAATCGCCAAGATTGATGGTGTCGTGGAATTCGGTGGCATTGCACGCGGTAAGCGGCGCATTTTGGTGCGCGATACAGCCACCAACGAGGAAGAAGAGCATTTGGTGCCGATGGGACGACACATCGTCGTGTTCCAAGGCGACCATGTGAAGAAAGGGCAGCAGTTGACCGAAGGTCCGGTGGTGCCACAGGAAATCCTCGATGTGTGTGGTCCGCAGGAATTGCAGGAGCATTTGGTCAACGAAGTTCAGCAGGTCTACCGTCTGCAGGGCGTGGAAATTAACGACAAGCACATCGAAATCATTGTGCACCAGATGTTGCGTAAAGTGCGCATCACAGAGCCCGGCGATACCCGCTTTATCTGGGGTGAGCAGGTTGAGCGTTACCAATTCCAGGAAGAGAATCAGAACGCCATGGCCGAAGGTAAGCGCCCGGCCGAAGCGACACCGGTTCTTTTGGGAATTACGAAAGCCGCGTTGGAGACCGAGAGCTTCATTTCGGCGGCCTCGTTCCAAGACACGACCCGCGTATTGACGGACGCCGCTGCATTAGGTCGGATCGACAAACTGCGCGGATTCAAAGAGAATGTCATCATGGGACACCTAATTCCGGCCGGTACCGGTTTCAATATGTATCGGAACATTCGATTGGTTCCGATGGCCGAGCCGATTAGTGCGGAAGAGCTGTTGGGCGATACATTCTTGGAGGAGAAAACATCCTAAGTTGTTAAAAGTGGTTGAACAGAGCGTGTGCCCTTTGTTAAGGTCTGCGCCCTTCCGAATTGAAAGAAAGAGTAAAAGAGTATGCCGACGATTAATCAACTAGTGAACAAAGGGCGCCGCCCTTTGCGCAAGAAAAACAAAGCGCCAGCGCTTTCGCGTTGTCCGCAACGGCGTGGTGTGTGCTTGCAGGTCAAAACACAGACCCCCAAGAAGCCGAACTCCGCGTTGCGTAAAGTCGCTCGTGTGCGATTAACGAATGGTTATGAAGTGACGGCATACATTCCCGGTGAGGGACATAACTTACAGGAGCACAGCATGGTGTTGGTGCGTGGTGGCCGTGTGAAGGATTTGCCCGGCGTGCGTTATCACATTGTGCGTGGTGCATTGGATAGTCTCGGCGTCGATGGCCGGAAACGGGGACGCTCAAAATATGGGGCCAAGACGCCGAAGGCGTAAGGAATAGGGTAACATGGCAAGAAGACGTAGTGCAGTTAAGCGGCCCGTGCAACGTGATGTGCGGTATGGCAGCCCATTGATCGGGCGTTTTGTCAGTCACATGATGATTAGTGGCAAGAAGTCCACGGCCCAGAATATTATTTACTCGGCGTTGGACCAGATTCATGCGGAAACCAACGAAGAGCCTCTGGCCTATGTTGAACGCGCGTTGGACAATATTCGTCCTCGCCTCGAAGTGAAATCACGTCGTGTTGGCGGTGCGACCTATCAGGTGCCCGTTGAAGTGAGTGATGAGCGTCAGCTGTCATTGGCCTTGCGCTGGTTGATTCAGTATTCCCGGGCGCGCAAAGGTGTTCCCATGGGGCAAGCCTTGGCGATGGAGTTGATGGACGCCTATAAAAATCAGGGTTCGGCTGTCAAGAAGCGCGAAGATACCTTCAAGATGGCGCAGGCAAACCGCGCATTTGCGCACTACCGGTGGTAAGGATCCCATTGAAAAGGCGATGGCAAACACGTTGGAACAAACGAACACCTCTGGTGAGGACCATACCCGCCGCCCGCGCGAAGCGGATGGTCGCCTACGCCCTTTAAAGCAAATTCGTAACATCGGCATCATGGCCCACATTGATGCCGGTAAAACCACCACCTCCGAGCGCATGCTGTATTACAGCGGGCGCGTCCACAAAATCGGTGAAGTCGATGCCGGTACCGCCGTCATGGATTGGATGGAGCAGGAGCAGGAGCGCGGCATCACGATTGTCAGCGCGGCGACGACCTTCCACTGGAAAGATCACCAGATCAATATCATCGATACCCCAGGGCACGTTGATTTTACGGTCGAAGTCGAGCGCTCGCTGCGCGTTTTGGATGGCGCAGTAGGCGTTTTTTGCGGCGTGGCCGGTGTGCAGCCGCAATCCGAGACCGTTTGGCGTCAAGCCCGGCGCTATCGCATTCCCTGTCTCGCATTCATCAACAAAATGGATCGTAAGGGCGCCAATTTCGATGCCGCCGTTGTCAGTATCCGCGAGAAATTGGCCGTCAACCCGATTCCCGTCCAGCTGCCTTTGGGCGCTGAGGATCAGTTCCGCGGCGTGATTGATCTCGTCCATATGAAGGCGATCATTTTTAGTGATGCTGAGCAAGGCGCGAAATGGGAAGAAACCGGTGTCCCCAGCGAAGCACTCGACGCCGCAGAAGCTGCACGTGCCCGTTTGATTGAGGTCGTGGCGGAATCCGATGAAGCCGTGCTTGAAGCCTACATGGAAAACGCCGATGTACCCGTGCCGGTACTGAAAGCCGGTTTGCGTCGAGCGGCCTTGGCTCAAGCCTTGGTCCCCGTATTGTGCGGCTCCTCGTTGAAAAACAAAGGTATTCAGCCGCTGATCGATGCCGTGGTCGACTATTTGCCGTCGCCGATTGATGTTCCGGCGATTATCGGCAAAAAACCTCAGAACGACGAATCGATTGAGCGACACGCAGACGACTTTGAACCGCTCAGCGCATTGGCTTTCAAAATTGCGCACGATTCCTATGTCGGCCGTCTTTATTTTGTCCGCGTATATTCAGGCGTTCTGAAAAAGGGCATGAACGTATTCAACCCGCGCACGCGCAAACGCGAGCGCGTCGGTCGAATCGTGCGACTGCATGCCAACGCGCGCGAGGATTGTGATGCGCTTTTTTCTGGTGAAATCGGTGGCTTAGTCGGATTGAAACAAACCTCGACAGGCGACACGTTATGTGTGGAAAACGATCCGATCGTGCTCGAGTCGATTGAATTCCCAGAGCCTGTTATTTCGATGTCGATTGAGCCGAAGACACAGGGCGATAAAGTTTCCCTGCAAGAAGCTTTGGCATCCCTCGCTGAAGAGGATCCCACCTTCCGAATCACGATGAATGAGGATACGGGCCAAACCATTATCAGCGGGATGGGTGAGCTTCACTTGGAAATCATCAAAGACAGAATGTTCCGTGAATTTAAGGTTCAAGCCAATGCTGGACGGCCTGTTGTGGCCTATCGAGAGAGTATTTTGGCCACTGCTGAAGGAAATTTCACTTTTGAGCGAGAAATTGGTGGACATGGGCAGTTTGGTCATGTGATAGTTCGCGTCGCTCCTCGTTCCCGAGGGGATGGAAATCAAGTCACGTTTGAGGTGCCGACAACGGCCATCCCGAATGAATTCCGCCAAGCGGTTAAGGATGGTCTGCAAGACGCATTGATCACGGGGATACTTGGTAACTATCCGTTGATCGATGTGGACGTGTGTGTGATTGGCGGTAGTTTCCATCCGGTGGATTCCACGGAGGTAGCGTTTCGCACAGCGGCTGTAATGGCCCTGCGCGAGGGTGCAAAGGCAGCATCGCCCGCATTGCTTGAGCCGGTAATGGACTTGGAAGTCATTACGCCGGATGAGCATTTGGGGGATCTGTTGGGAGACATAAACAGTCGCAGGGGGCAGGTGCATGAAGTGGTGGCACACGAAGGTGGCCAAATTATTCGTGCTACCGTGCCGCTTGCGGAGTTATTCGGGTACGCCACGGCGATTCGGTCTTTGAGCCGAGGTCGGGCGAGCTACTCGATGCAGCCAAAATCATTTGAAGTGGTACCGCCAACCATGCATGAGGCGATTTTAAACCGGTAGGGAATAGTGCATATGAATGGACAACGAATACGAATTGGGTTGAAAGCGTTCGATCATCGAGTGCTGGATGTATCCACCGCGGACATTGTGGAAACCGCCAAACGCACGGGTGCGCGCGTTGCCGGTCCTATTCCCATGCCGACCAAAATAGAGCGATACAGTGTGAACCGCAGTCCGCACGTGAATAAAAAGTCCATGGAGCAGTTTGAGATACGCACGCATAAGCGACTGCTGGACATCATCAATCCGACTGCCCAAACCGTGGACGAGTTGAAAAAACTCAATCTACCAGCAGGTGTGGACATTACGATTAAGATCTGAGTGATATGAACGAGATAATTGGCAAAAAAGTGGGTATGACCCAGGTCTTCGACGAGAAGGGCCGTCAGTTTAATGTGACGGTGCTGGAAGTCGGGCCCTGTTCGGTTGTGCAGGTGAAGACGATTGAAAAGGACGGCTACTCTGCTGTCCAGCTCGGCTTTGGTCCGCAGAAAAAGCAGCGCTTGAATAAGCCCGCTTTGGGACACTTGGAAAAAGCAGGTGTCGAGCCTTTGCGTGTACTGCGAGAGGTTGAAGTCGGCGAAGGTGAAGAGGTTAAGGCGGGTGATCAAGTGACGGCCGCCCTGTTCGAAGGCGTCGAGTACGTCGATGTGACCGGAACGTCCAAGGGGCGCGGTTTCCAGGGCGTCGTGAAGCGCTACAATTTTGGTGGCGGTCGCGCTACGCACGGTTCGGGTACCCATCGCGGCCCGGGCTCGATCGGTATGAAAGTGAGTCCTGCGCGCGTGTTTAAGGGCAAGAAGATGCCTGGTCATATGGGCAGTGATCGTGTGACAACGCAGAATCTGCGCGTGGTACAGGTGCGTCCGGACGATAACGTAATTTTGGTGGAAGGCGCCGTGCCGGGGCCGGCAGGCGGCTTGGTGATGGTGCGTAAAGCGATCAAGAAGGCGGCGAAGGCATCATGAGTAAAATTCCGGTAAAAAATATGCAGGGCAGTGATGCCGGCGAAGTCGAGATCAGCGATGATTTGTTGATTTATGACAAAGGGCATCAGGCGGTTTATGAGGCAGTGGTCGCCTATCAGCAGAATCAGCGCGCGGGTACCGCATCCACGTTGAGCAAAGGCGAAGTCGCGGGTTCCGGCAGTAAGCCGTGGAAGCAAAAAGGCACCGGTCGTGCGCGTGCAGGCTATCAGCAATCGCCTGTCTGGCGAGGTGGCTCGGTCGCACTTGGACCGCGTCCACGCGTGTTTGATCGTCGTTTGCCGCGTCGTGTTGCGCGCTTGGCTTTTCAGCGCGCCTTAAGTGACAAGATTTCCGCTGGTGAAGTGGTCGTCCTTGATGACCTTTCATTGGATGCCCCCAAGACGAAGGAAATGGCGGCCACGCTGAAAGCATTGGGCGCAGAGAAAGGGGCCTTGATTGTCTGCGAAGAGTCAATCGACAACGTCCGCTTATCCGCCCGAAATATTCCGCGCGTGCATGTCACGACCGCGCACCATGTAAACGTGTATGAGTTGTTGCGTTACCCGCTCGTGTTGGTCACGCGCAAGGGGCTCGAAGTGTTGGCTGATCGCCTCAAGGCCGCTGCCGGGAGGAAGGGATGAAAGAAGCACAGAGTGTTGTAAAAACGTTGGTGATTACCGAAAAAGGTACCCGTCTCATGGAGGCGGAGAACAAGTACCTGTTTAAGGTGTTCGATGATGCCAACAAAGTGGAAATCAAACGGGCAGTGGAAGAACTATTCGGTGTCCAAGTGGAAAAAGTGAATACCCTGCGCCGCAAAGGCAAACGCAAGCGTGAGCGCACCATGCGCTACGGGCGAACCGCTGGATTTAAGCGTGCCGTCGTGACGCTCAAAGACGGGGATTCGATAGATTTGACCTGATTGAGGAACTAGACCATGCCAATTCGCAAATTTAAACCCTATACCGCCAGCCGACGCTCCATGTCGGTCTCGACATTTGACGAGATCACCAAGGACAAGCCGGAAAAGTCGCTGATCAAAAAGAAGAAGCAGAATGCCGGCCGGAATTCACAGGGCCGCATTACGGTGCGACATCGTGGCGGTGGTCATAAGAAGCGTCTGCGTCATGTAGATTTTCTGCGCGATAAACACAACATCCCGGCGAAGGTCGCCGCGATCGAGTACGATCCGAATCGTTCAGCTCGGTTGGCGTTGCTGCATTATGCCGATGGTGAGAAGCGCTACATGTTGGCGCCGGTCAATTTGAAGGTGGGTACGTCGGTGATGTCTGGTCCCGAGGCCGAGCCGGAAATTGGTAACGCCTTGCCGCTGGCCAAAATTCCGCTGGGTCTGCCCGTGCATAATTTGGAGCTGATTGCCGGTCGTGGTGCCAAAGTCGTTCGTTCGGCTGGGCAGTCCGCGCAAATTCTGGCTCGTGAAGGTGAATATGCGGATATCAAGTTACCTTCAGGCGAGATTCGCAAATTTAGCGTTAAGTGCTACGCGACGATCGGTCAGGTCGGTAACGTGGAACACGAAAGCGTTTCTATGGGTAAGGCGGGGCGTGCCCGTTGGAAAGGTCGTCGCCCAACCGTGCGCGGTGTGGCCATGAACCCAGTCGATCACCCCATGGGGGGTGGCGAAGGTCGCTCCTCGGGTGGCAGTCATCCGGTCTCCCCGTGGGGCCAGTTGGCCAAAGGTAAGCGTACCCGTTCCAAGAAGAAATCGTCGAGCCGCATGATTGTACAACGGAGGAAGAAGTAAGCCATGTCCCGTTCGTTAAAAAAAGGTCCTTTCGTCGAAGAGAAGCTCCTCAAAAAGGTGGAGCGCATGAATCAGAGCGGTCAAAAGCGTGTGATCAAGACCTGGTCGCGTCGCTCCATGATTGCGCCTGAATTTGTCGGGCATACGTTCGCGATTCATAACGGCAAGAATTTCATCTCGGTGTTTATCACCGAAAACATGGTTGGACATCGTTTGGGCGAGTTTTCGCCCACGCGCCAGTTCCGACGTCACGGTGCGGCCACGGATAAGACCGTATCCTTAAAGTAAAATTTTCAATTTTTAGAAAAACAGTATTGGCAGAAGTGCAAGGGATGCGTAGTATCCACGCTTCACTTGCATCTGGAGCGCTGAAAATGCGCCTCAGATCGTCACAGTATGGTGTTCTGAAGCAGTTTTCAGGACGCTTACTCCAGAACGCGAGCGCCTACTCAGGGTTTGTGCTGAGTCGGTGGCCATAGGAAGTGTGTGCATTATGGACGTAACAGCAACAGCGAGGTTTGTGCGAATTTCGCCCACGAAGGTGCGGGATTTGGCGCGTGCGATTCAGGGTAAGACCGTGGATGAGGCCCTTCGGGTGACTTCGTTTAATAAGCGCAAGGGCGCCTTCTTTGTCGGGAAGACATTGAAGTCGGCCATTGCGAACGCAGAAAATAATGCAGACCTCTCGGTCGAGGATCTGTTTGTGAAAGAAGCGGTAGTTGACGGTGGACCAATGATTAAGCGGTTCCGTCCGGCAGCCCGCGGTATGGCAAAGCCGATTCAAAAGAAGACGAGCCATATTCGTATCACGTTGACCAATGTTAAGCCCCGGCGCGCGGCTGGGCGATCGGTATAAGGAAGGAGCAGCGGTTTGGGCCAGAAAGTTAATCCTATTGGGTTGCGGGTCGGCGTCACGAAAAATTGGCGTTCGCGATGGTATGCCGGAAAGAAAGAGTTCGGCGACCTGTTGCGTGAGGATCAATTGATCCGGGACATGATCAAGAAGCAACTGAAAGACGGTGCCATTGCTGATATCGGTATTGAGCGTTATGCCAACCGAGCGCGCGTGACCTTGCATACGGCTCGGCCGGGCATTGTGATCGGTCGCAAAGGCGCTGATTTGGAGCGTTTGCGTGAGCAGATTGCGGCCAAAACCAAGCGTGAAATTTATATCGAAATACGGGAAGTCAAGAACGCGGATACCAATGCGCAGCTCGTTGCGGATGGTATTGCCAGTCAGTTAGAGCGTCGAGTTTCCTTCCGTCGAGCCATGAAGCGCGCCATTCAGGTCGCAATGGAATTGGGCGCGGAAGGCATCAAGATCGGCGTGGCCGGTCGTTTGGGCGGTGCTGAGCTCGCCCGTCGCGAAGAATATAAACAAGGTAAAGTGCCGCTCCATACGCTGCGTGCCAATGTCGAATACGGCTTCGCTGAGGCGAATACGGTCGCAGGCAAAATTGGGGTGAAAGTGTGGATTTGCAGGAAGCCGGAAGCGGCGGCCTAAACGTTTGAGGTAGTCAGCTATGCCATTAATGCCGAAAAGAGTGAAGCACCGCAAGGTGCAGCGGGGTAGCCGGAAAGGCGTCGCCAGCAAGGGAAACGAGATGGCGTTTGGTGAATACGGGTTGCAGTCGTTGGGACGCGCTTGGATCACCAACATTCAGATCGAAGCCTGTCGTGTGGCCATCAACCGCTGCATGAAGCGTAAAGGAAAGCTCTGGATCCGGATTTTCCCGGACAAGCCCTACACCAAGAAGCCCTTGGAAGTGCGAATGGGTAAGGGCAAAGGCGCTGTTGAGGGTTGGGTCGCCGTCGTCAAGCCGGGACGTATGATGTTCGAGCTCGGCGGGGTGCCTGAGCCGATTGCCCGCGAGGCCATGAAATTGGCGGCATCGAAGCTGCCGATCCGGACGCGATTTGTTCAGCGTCACACGCACTAAGTCAGGATTTAAGGCTATGAAGATTGCAGAAATGAGAGAGTTGACGCCGGAAGAGCTGCGGCATCAGTACGAGGAAACATCGAAAGAGTTGTTTAACTTGCGTGTGCAGCAGGCGACCGGGCAGCTGGAGCGTCCGTCACGGATTCGCGAACTTCGTCGTGAAGTAGCCCGGCTGCGAACGGTTCAAACGGAGCGAAAGAAAGCGAGTGTGGCGTAATGGCTGCGGTTAGTGAACATCAAGAACGTCGTTTGCGGAAGCAGCGAGAAGGTCGTGTGGTTAGCGCGAACAGTGACAAGACCATTGTGGTCCGTGTAGAACGCCGGGTTCGTCATGAGCTGTACGGTAAGGAAATCACCAAGGCTAAACGCTATCACGCGCATGACGAAAACAACGAAGCCAAGGTTGGCGATCGCGTCCGCATCATGGAGACGCGTCCGCTCAGCAAGCTGAAACATTGGCGGCTCGTAGAGATTTTAGAAAAAGCGCAAGTGTGATGCTTTCGCTTGTCGCAAAGGAATGTAAAGAATGATTCAGATGCAAACCAGATTGGACGTGGCCGACAATACCGGCGCGCAGTCCCTGCAGTGCATTCGTGTGCTGGGGCAGCGTAAAACGGTGGCTCACGTGGGGGATGTGATCAAGGTTTCGGTCAAGGAGGCGCAACCGCGGGGCATGGTCAAAAAAGGTGAGGTGCATCGTGCACTGATCGTCCGTACGAAAGATGCGATTCGTCGACCCGATGGAAGCATCCTGCGTTTCGATCACAATGCGGCGGTGATCGTGGATGACCAAATGAATCCGCGTGGCAGCCGAATTTTTGGGCCGGTGGCGCGTGAATTGCGTGACAAGAATTATATGAAGATTGTGTCTTTGGCGCCTGAGGTGATTTGATGAAGTTGAAGCAAAAGAAGACCATGCGCAAAGCGCTCCACATTAAGAAAGGCGACCTCGTGATCGCGATCAGTGGTGCGGATGCGGATCGTGGAAAGCCGGGCAAAGTGTTGCAGGTATTGCCGAAGCAGCAAAAAGCCATTGTTGAAGGGTTTAACTACGTCAAAAAGCACATGCGTAAGACCCAAGATAACCCGCAAGGCGGCATCGTGGAGAAGGAAGCCCCAATCCACGTATCAAATCTGGTTAAATTTAAGGGCGAGGCTCCGAAGACGGAGAACTAAGAGGGAGCAGTAGACGTCATCATGATTCCTACGATGAAAGAAAAATATGACCAACAGGTCGTGCCGGCGCTCAAAGAGGCGCATGGTTACGCCAATCCGATGCAAGTGCCTCGGATTTCCAAGGTGGTCGTCAATATGAGTGTCAACACGAAGGTCGACAAGGATGCGCTCAAGTCGATCAGTGATGATTTGGCCAAGATTTCTGGCCAGCGTCCCGTGATTACTAAGGCCAAAAAGAGCATCTCCAACTTCGCACTACGCGAAGGGATGCCGATTGGTGCCAAGGTGACGTTGCGCGGAGCGCGTATGTACGAATTTTTGGATCGCTTGGTGAACGTGGCCTTGCCGCGTATTCGCGATTTTCGCGGTGTTTCGGCCAAGGCCTTTGATGGGCGGGGCAGCTACACCTTGGGATTGAAAGAGCAAACGATCTTTCCCGAAATCAATCCCGACAACGTCAAGCGTACCCAGGGAATGGATATCAGTATTGTAACCACAGCAGAAACCGATGCAGAGGCGCGGGATTTGTTAAAGCATCTAGGGATGCCGTTTGCGGCGTAGAGTAAGAAAGGACGCGTTGCCTTGGCTAAAACATCATTAATTGTAAAATCGAATCGTGCGCCAAAATTCAGTGCGCGGCAATATAATCGCTGCACGCGCTGCGGACGGGCACGGGGCTACATCCGGAAATTTAAGATCTGTCGTATCTGTTTCCGTGAGTTGGCTTCCGAAGGTAAAATTCCAGGCGTCACCAAGGCAAGCTGGTAAAGGCGGGATAGAAGCTTATGAGTTTATCGGATCCAATAGCGGACATGTTGACACGTTTGCGTAATGCGCATAGCGCTGATCTGGACCATGCGGATATACCGCATTCCAAGATGAAAGCCGAGATCGCGCGCATTCTAAAGCGGGAAGGTTTTATCCGTGACTATGTGTCGGAAGGCGGCGGTAGCAAGAAGATCTTGCGCGTCTACTTAAAGTATGATGCGAAGCGTCAAAAGGGCATTGAGGGGCTGAAGCGCGTTAGTCGTCCCAGCCTGCGCAAGTATTCGGGAGCGGACAGCTTGCCACGAGTACTCGGTGGAATGGGTATTGCAATCCTCAGCACTTCGTCCGGTGTGATGACTGATCGCGAAGCGCGTCAGCAAAAAGTCGGTGGCGAAGTGCTCTGCTATGTTTGGTAATTTGGAGAGCGAGTTATGTCGAGAGTAGGATTACAACCAATTAAAGTGCCGTCTGAAGTGACGGTTACCATAGACGGCACGCACGTCACTGTCAAAGGACCGAAGGGTGAACAGAGCTGGGTGTTTGAGCCCGTCGTCGCGTTCGAGTTGAAAGACGGTGAACTGACCGTCAGCCGCACCAGCGAAGAGAAATTTGCGCGGGCGTTGCATGGTACCGCTCGCAGTTTGCTTGCAAACATGATTCAGGGCGTGAAGGAAGAGTTCACCAAGGATCTGGAAATTCAGGGTGTTGGATTCCGTGCTTCGGTGCAGGGACAAAAGCTCAACATGGCGTTGGGCTTCTCGCATCCGATCGATTTTACTGTGCCGGACGGCGTGACCGTGACCGTTGCAGATAACACAAAACTCAAAGTCAGCGGAATTAGTAAGCAATTGGTTGGGCAGGTTGCTGCACAGATTCGCTCTTATTATCCGGCTGAACCGTACAAGGGCAAGGGTGTCCGCTACGCAAACGAACAAGTGCGGCGTAAGGCCGGCAAAACAGTGGCTTAATTATGAAGGTCGAAACCAAATCGGATTATCGCAAGCGACGTCACTTCCGCATCCGGAAGAAGATTCAGGGCACAGCCGAACGCCCGCGCATGAGTGTCTACTTGTCGAATCAGCACATTTACGTGCAGTTCATCGACGATGTGGCTGCACGTACGTTGGCATCCATTTCAACGGCAGACAAATCGCAGGCCGATGCCTCGGGCAGCAACGCCGCCCGGGCGCAAGAGATTGGCCGATTGGCCGCACAGCGTGCCAAGGAACAAGGAATCGGCGAGGTCGTTTTCGATCGCGGCGGATTCCGTTACAGTGGGCGCCTGAAAGCCTTGGCCGATGCCGCCCGTGAGGAAGGCCTAAAGTTTTAAGCGAGCCAGCAAGGGACAGCATACGTATGAGTGGATTTAATAAACGAAAAGAAGTGCGAGTGGAGAGCGATGTCGACGAACGCGTCGTGCATGTGAATCGCTGCTCCAAAGTGGTAAAGGGTGGTCGACGCTTTAGCTTTAGTGCGTTGGTGGTGGCCGGTGACCGTAAAGGTCATGTGGGCTATTCGTTGGGGAAAGCCAATGAAGTCGCGGACGCGATCCGTAAGGGCACTGAGTCGGCCCGCAAGAATTTAATTCCGATTACGCTCCGGGATCGTACGATTCCGCACGAAGTCATTGGCGAGTTTGCTGGTGCGCAGGTGCTTCTTAAGCCCGCCTCTGAAGGTACCGGCGTGATCGCTGGCGGCGCGGCCCGTGCGGTACTTGAACTCGCCGGCGTGCGCGACATTTTGGCGAAATCATTAGGTAGTAGTAATCAGGTCAATGTGACCAAGGCCACCATTCGTGCCTTGGAGAGTCTGCGTTCGCGCGAGCAGATCGCGGCGCTGCGCAGCGCCTGAGGGGAGTCAGTAACATGAATTTGCATACATTACGTCCGGTCAAGGGTGCTCGGAAAACGCGCAAGCGCGTGGGTCGCGGTCGCGCCTCCGGCTTGGGGAAGACCAGTGGTCGGGGACATAAGGGGCAATACGCCCGTTCGGGTCACAAATACAAGCCGACGTTTGAGGGTGGCCAGATGCCTTTGGTCCGTCGCATTCCCAAGCGCGGCTTTAAAAATGTCAATAACATCACGTATCTGCCTGTGAATGTAGGTGCGCTGACCGCGTTTGAGGCTGGCAGCGAAGTTGGCATTGAGCAATTGCGTGCCGCCGGTTTGGCATCCGGACCGGCTGGAAATCCCATCAAGATTTTGGGCCAGGGCGAAGTTGATCGTGCCTTGACTGTAAAGGCGCATGCCTTCAGCGCTAGCGCTAAACAAAAAATAGAAGCGGCGGGCGGCACCTGCGAGGCTGTCAAGTAAGACCGCGGGTTGAGCTCTTATGTTATCTGCCTTTACCAATAGCTTTAAGATCCCGGAATTGCGGCAACGCATTCTATTTACTTTCGGGTTAATTTTTCTTTGTCGCTTGGTGGCGGCGGTCCCAGTCCCTGGCGTAGATGCGGTCGCTTTGCGCGCGTTTATTGCCTCAGTGCAAGCGCAGGCGGGCGGCACTTTTGTTGGGATGTACAACCTGTTCAGCGGTGGCGCACTGGAGAACTTCGCGATTGGTGCGTTAGGCATTATGCCTTACATCAGCGCGTCCATTATCATTCAATTGATGACGGCGGTTGTGCCGCAACTCGAACGCTTGGCGCGCGAAGGCGATACCGGACGGCAAAAGATTACGCAGTACACCCGTTATCTCTGTCTACTCCTTTGCTTGGTGCAAGGCTACGCGTTGGCGGCCGTGATGGAAAATCCCGCGGCGATTGGGATCCAACAACAGATCGTTATGAATCCCGGTATGGGTTTCCGTATTTTGGCGGTGATCACCATGACCTCCGGCACCATGCTGTTGATGTGGATGGGTGAGCAGATCACTGAGCGCGGAATTGGTAACGGTATTTCGCTGATTATTACGGTCAGTATTATCAGCTTGTTGCCCGGTGCGATCCAGGCAGCGATCAATATGTTCCGCCCGTTCGAGGGTGGCGGCGCCGCACAGTTTACCTTCTTCCATCTGATCGCCTTGCTAATCATGCTCTTCCTCGTGATCGCGGGCACCATTGCGGTCACGCAGGCCCAACGCAAGATTCCGGTTCAATATGCCAAGCGTGTGGTGGGACGTAAAGTCTACGGCGGTCAGAGCACCTACATGCCATTGCGGGTCAACTATTCAGGCGTCATGCCGATCATCTTTGCGCAGGCGATCCTGATGTTCCCGGCGCAAATTCTCGGTCGTGTCCCGAGTGAGGCTGTCCGCCGTTTTGGTGCGGCGTTGGATTTTGGCACCACGTGGTACAATATCCTCTACGCCCTAATGATCATGTTCTTCTCGTATTTCTGGGTGGCGACTCAGTTTAAGCCAATCCAGATCGCTGATGACTTGAAGAAGTATGGTGGTTATGTTCCGGGCATCCGACCGGGTCGTCCGACGGCCGAATTCCTGGATCGCACGATGACACGCTTGACGCTGGCCGGTGCCGTCTTCTTGACCATTATAGCAGTGCTGCCGATGTTAATGGCGCAGCAATTTGGCATTCCATGGATCGTGGCTCACTTCTTTGGTGGTACCAGTATTCTGATTATTGTCGGTGTGATGCTGGATACCATGCGGCAAGTTGAATCGCACCTGTTGACGCGCCACTACGATGGTTTCCTGAAGAAGGGTAAACTCCGTTCCAGGAAGTAGGATCGCCATGTGGGATGTACTCGTCTTGCTGGGAGCGCCGGGGTCAGGAAAGGGAACCACCGCAGGTGATCTGGCGGAAGTACGACCTGATTGGATCCATCTTTCTACCGGTGACATGCTGCGCGATGCCATCAAATCCGGAAGTCCCGTTGGCTTAGAGGCAAAACAGTGTATGGATCAGGGCCAACTCGTGCCTGACGAAGTGGTCATGAAAATCGTCAGCGAGTACATGGAGGCTGGCCCTACCGACGCCGTATACCTGTTCGATGGTTTTCCCCGTACCGATGCACAAGCGCAGTTGTTGGACGAGTTTCTCGAATCGAGTGGGAAAGGGCATGTCTCCCATGTTTTCTTGCTGGAAGTCCCTGAAGAGGTGTTGGTGGATCGGATTGCCGGTCGGTTGATTTGTCGCGATTGCGGGAAAGTATTTCATCGCACCAATATGCCGCCCACGAAAGAATCCATGTGCGATGACTGCAGTGGTGATATCTATCAGCGTCCCGATGATAATCGCGAAACCGTCTTGAATCGGTTAAAAGTATTTCATAATCAGACTGCTAGCTTGATCGATTATTACGGAGCGAAGAAGATCCTGCATCGTGTAGATTGTCTCTATCGCGACCGTGCACTTGATGCGATCTTAACGATCATGGGACCGAAGTCGTAGGCCATGATAAAGATCAAGTCTACGACGGAGCTCGAGCGCATGCGAGTCAGTTGCGGAATGGCCGCGACAGTGCGCACAAAGGTGGCTAAGGCGATCAAGCCGGGCATGACCACGCTTGAGCTGGATGAATATGCACAAGAGCTAATCGCTGGCATGGACGCCAAAAGTGCGTTCTACGGGTATCGTGGGTTTCCCGGGCATATTTGTGTCTCGGTGAACGATGAGGTTGTGCATGGTATTCCCAGCAAGCGGGTTATCCGTATGGGCGATATCCTCAGTATTGATTTTGGTGTGGTGTACGATGGTTTTGTGGGTGATACGGCAACGACCGTCATGGTGGGTGTCACGGATCCCGATGTGATTCGTTTGGTGTCCGTGACCGAAGAAGCATTGGCTGCCGCGATTGAGCAAGCGGTAGCCGGAAATCGGTTGTCCGATATTTCGCATGCCGTCGAGAAAGTCGCCACGGCGGCGGGAGTCGGTATCGTACGTGATTTTGTTGGGCACGGGATAGGTCGGAAGATGCATGAGGATCCGCAAATCCCTAATTTCGGTAAGCCGGGACGTGGGCCGAAACTGCGAGCTGGAATGACATTTGCGCTTGAGCCGATGTTGAATTTGGGTACGCATGAGGTAGAAGTGATGCCCGATGGTTGGACCGTCCTGACGAAAGATCGGAAGCCATCGGCGCACTGTGAGCATACGGTGGCGGTCGGGGTGGAGAAGGCCGAGATCCTCACCATTCCGAAAAATGAATAAAAAAGAGACATTTGTGCTGGACGCTGTTTTGGAGGATGTGCTAAACCATGCGACCTTCAATGCGGTATTGCCGAATGGCCATCGGTTGGTGGCCTTTCCCCAACGCAAGGATATTGATACGGCCTTGTCGCGACTGAGGTCGGGTAGCCGTGTTCGTGTGGAAATGTCACCCTTCGACATGTCGAAAGGGACATTTGTGTTTTAGGTGAGTAAAGGTTTTAGACATCATGAAGGTTCGTTCGTCAGTCAAAAGAATTTGTGAACGGTGCAGAGTCATTCGCCGCAAGGGTGTGGTGCGTGTGATTTGCACGAACCCGCGTCATAAGCAGCGGCAGAGTTAAGAGGAGCGAAAAAGCGTTATGCCAAGAGTATTGGGTATAGATATCCCCGGATATAAACGAGTCGAATTCGCCTTACGCTACATTCACGGTATCGGGCCGACATTGGCGCGAGAGGTGTTGGCCAAGGCCGAAATTGATCCGGGCAAGAAGGCCAATGATCTCGTCGATGAGGAGATCACCAAGCTGGCTCAGATTCTTCAAGAGGATTTCCGGATTGAGGGTGACTTGCGACGTGAGGTCGCCGCCAACATCCGTCGAATCGTCAGTATTGGCAGCTATCGTGGTTTGCGCCATCGTCGCGGACTCCCTGTTCGCGGACAGCGCACCAGCACGAATGCGCGCACGCGCAAAGGACCGCGCCGTACAGTGGGTGCGGTACGTGGTAAGGAAGCCCGCTCGATGGCAAAACAAGCCGCTAAATAATTTGTTTCAGGAGTAAATGAACATGGCTGAGGAGAAAGAACCCCAAGCAGAAGAGCAGACGCCCGTAGACGCGCCTGCCGCGCAGCCTGCGACCGAAGAGAAAGCAGATGCTGCCGCGAAGCCGGAACGTCGCAAGACGGCCGAAGAAATTTTAAAGGAAGCGGAAGAACCCGCCGCTCCGGTTGCGAAAGCAAAGAAGAAGGGCAAAGGTAAAACGCAGCGGCATGTGCCGGTTGGCGTCGCGCATATCCGTGCGACTTTTAACAACACGGTCGTTACGATCACAGATCCTCGCGGTGGCGTGATTGCTTGGCGTACAGCCGGGCGCTGTGGATTCAAGGGATCGCGCAAGAGCACCGCGTTTGCGGCCACTATGGTCGCCCAGGAAACTGCGCGCGAAGCCATTGCCTATGGGTTAAATGAAATTGAAGTGCGGGTTCAGGGGCCGGGTGCCGGTCGTGAATCGGCCATTCGTGCCTTGCAGGCGGCGGGATTGACCATCACCGCTATTCAAGATGTCACGCCGGTGCCGCACAATGGTTGTCGGCCGCCGAAGCGTCGGAGAGTGTAAGTTTAGGAGTGTAGAGCATTATGGGAAGATATACGGGACCCTCCTGTAAGCTTTGTCGCCGTGAAGGCATGAAGCTTTTTCTGAAAGGCGATCGCTGTTACATGGCCAAGTGTGCCATCGAGCAGGGACGTCAAGCGCCGGGCATGCATGGCCAGCGGCGCAGCAAGACGTCTGACTACGGTACGCAGCTGCGTGAAAAGCAGCGCTTGCGTCGTATGTACGGTCTGCAAGAAGCACAATTCCGCCTCTTCTTCGAGCGCGCCTCGCAGAAGACCGGCCGTACCGGTGAGACACTCCTTCAAATGCTGGAGTTCCGGCTGGATAATATTTGCTATCGTTTGGGCTTTGCTTCTTCACGCAAGTCCGCGCGTCAATTTGTCAATCATGGCCACGTGCTGGTCAATGGTCGCAAGAGCACCATTGCTTCGCGTGTCTTGAAAGCTGGCGATGTCGTCGAGGTTGTGAATCGACCGGACAGTCGTGAGCTCGTGAAACCCACCATAGATACCGCTGAAAGCCGCGGGATTCCGGCGTGGCTGCGCCTCGATAAGGGCAACGCCAAAGGTGAACTGTTGCACGTGCCCAGCCGTGAAGAGATTCAGCCGATTGTCAACGAGCAGTTGATCGTGGAGTTGTACTCCAAGTAAACCAAAACCTATCACCATACGAGCCGGTTAATGCCCGGTTCTGGGAGAGTTAATTATGCCAATTCGATTGGGTCGTTTCGAAATGCCCAAGCGCGTCACGAAGGACGAGGGCGAGTCCACCGAAAATTACGGTGTATTCGTGGCCGAGCCTTTTGAGGCGGGCTACGGCCGAACTATCGGTAATTCCTTGCGTCGTGTACTGCTTTCCTCGCTGGAAGGCGCGTCCATTTCCGCCATTAAAGTGGATGGCGCATTGCACGAATTCTGCACCTTGCCGGGCACGGTAGAAGATGTCACCGACATCATCATCAATTTAAAGGGTGTACTGATCAAAATGTACTCGCGCGAGCCGCGCAAATTGACCTTGAGCGTCAAAGGGCCTGGCGAAGTGACCGCGGGTGACATCCAAACAGACGGTACGGTTGAGATCCTGAATCCGGATCATCACATCGCGACGTTGGACGAAGACGGCAAGATCGAGGCGGAACTGGAAGTGCGGATTGGGCGCGGTTACTGCCCGGCGGAAGGCAATAAGAAAGAGAATCAGGAAATCGGTATTATTCCAATCGATTCGCTTTTCTCACCGGTTCGCCGTGTCAAGTATAGCGTCGATAACACGCGCGTGGGGCGTCGTACCGATTTTGACAAGCTCACGTTGGAAGTCTGGACCGATGGTCGTTTGACCCCGGATGATGCGTTGACGCAGGCGGCGGCCATTTTGAAGCATCACTTGGATGTCTTTGTCAGCTACGACAAGGATCAAATCGAATTTGATCAGCAAGAAAGTCAGCGTGATGAAGAGCGCGAAGAGCTGGCGCGCAAGTTGGCCATGAGCGTCAACGAGATCGAGCTGAGTGTGCGCGCAGCCAACTGTCTCAACAATGCCAACATCGTCACGGTCGGTGAGTTGGCTCAGAAGACAGAAGCCGAGATGCTGAAGTATAGGAATTTTGGTAAGAAGTCCTTGAACGAAATCAAAGCCAAATTGGTGGAGATGGGGCTCGGGCTGGGAATGCAGTTCGAAGACGACGTGCTGCGCGGCCCCAAGAACTAAGAACATTGGGTTTAACCTTTAGCGGACGAGAGTGGTATCATGCGTCATCGTAAACGAACTATAAATAAGTTGGGTCGCAACACGGCCCAGCGCGAAGCCCTTATGGCGAGCTTGGTATGTAACCTGATCATTGCAGGACGTATCAAAACGACATTGCCGAAGGCGAAAGCGGCTCGCCGCATGGCGGAGAAGATGGTCACGCTGGGTAAAAAGAATACCTTGGCAGCCCGTCGCCTGGCGATTTCGCGGTTGCGTCGCAAAGAGGTCGTGAAAGATCTCTTCGATCAAGTGGCACCGGCCTTTGCAGACCGTCAAGGCGGCTACACGCGAATTCTGAAGCTCGGTCAGCGCATGAGCGACAGCTCGGAGATGGCGTTGTTGGAGTGGGTGAACCACCAGCCTAAAGTTGCGACAGAGCAACCGACCAAAGTAGCAGGAAAAAGTGATAAGAAGGAAACCGACGCCGGCGAGTAAACGCGCGGAGTGGCGTCATTAATCAACAGAGAGACCAATAGGAGGTATCGCTATGAGCATGACTAAGTCACAAACATTGAGCGCGTTGGCCGAGCGCACGGGATTGCAGAAGAAGGACGTTCAGTCCGTTCTGGATGAACTCACCAGCTTGGCCTATGTCGAGGCGAAGAACGGTTTTACCATCCCCGGCTTGGGTAAATTGGTGCAAGTGGATCGCGCGGCCCGTATGGGACGTAACCCGGCAACGGGCGAAACGATTCAGATTCCGGCGAAGAAAGTGGTTAAGTTCCGCATCGCCAAAGCCTGCAAGGAAGCCATTCTGGGCGCGTAAGCCCTGAGCGGAGATCCTGTTTTGGCCTCTTCGTCTTCGGGCGAAGAGGCCTTTTTAGTTTATGCCTGCCTTCACATGGTCCTATCCTGCCGCCCGCGCCTTTGAACTTTGTCGTCGCAAGCGCTATTGGCGCAATTACGCCGACTCCTCTGAGCGGGACCAGGCGCGCATTTTGGGGCGTTTGATTAGCTCTCAGCAGTTGGCCGAACAGTCTGTAGTAGCCGCGGGCACGTGGTTGCGCGAGCAGGATCGCGATACGCTGACTGGTCAGGAAGCCTATGAACAGGCTGCGCGCCCCCTCTTGAATGACGTCTGGAAGAGTTCGCGCACGAAAGCATGGAAGCAGCCATCAGCAATTGGTACTTTGGGGATTTTAGAAGAGGTTCATGCGGAGCTTCATCCCGATTTCGACCCTAATTGGCCCGTCACGTTAAAGACTCAAATCCTTGAACAAATCGAGCAATTGTCGGCTCAGATGCAGCCGTTGTTTGCTGGCGTTCCGCGATCAGCCGACTGTGTGCTGGGCGAAAAACAGCAGTTTGAAATCGATCAGGTCAAGATGCAAGTGGATCCGCATTGGGTATATCGCGAAAACGAGCGGATTCGCATACACCGCTGGGAATGCGGCCTGCCGGATCCGGCGGACCAGTATCACATGGGTCTGCTAGTGAAATGGGCGACCGCGACGTATGGCGTGTCGCCCGAAGAAGTCGATGTCATTTTCGAATACCTTGCGTTGGGACAATCGGTGACGGAATCGGATTCCACAGCATTGTTGCGAGCGGCAGAAGACTGGATGAAAGAATCATGGATGGATATGTCCGATTATCTCGAAAATGAGGATCGGCTCGAGAATCGGCCGCGGCCGAAACTGGAATGGGATATGACGCCGGACCGTGACGTTTGCAGGAACTGCTGCTATCATGCGCTCTGCAAACCAGAATGGTGACCGAAGGGATCGTAATGAAGTGGACTATAGATCGTGTGTGTAAGAGCAAAGGTGAGCAGAAGATTTCTTCGCTGACTGCATATGACTACACCTCCGCCCGATGGGTCGATGCCGCCGGCATTCAATTGATCATTGTTGGCGACTCCTTGGGTATGACCATGTTGGGCTATGACTCGACCATTCCCGTTACGCTGGATGATATGATTCATCATTCCAAGGCAGTTATGCGGGGCGTGAAGTCTGCACTGGTGGTCGCGGACATGCCGTTTTTGTCGTATCAGGCTAGTTTAGATGAGGCCGTCGCCAATGCCGGGCGCCTGCTGAAAGAGAGTGGCGTTGATGCCGTCAAGATTGAGGGCGGTGCGTTCCGGGTTGAGACCGTGAAGCATCTGATTGCCAATGGCATTCCGGTGATGGGGCATATAGGATTGACTCCTCAAAGCGTGCGCGCCTTCGGTGGCTACAAGGTGCAAGGGAAAACCGAGGCTGCTGCGAGTCAGCTGTTGGCCGATGCGAAAGCACTGGCGGATGCGGGCATTTTTGCGTTGGTGCTGGAAGGTATGCCGGCCACATTGGCTGCTGAAATCACGCGTTCCATAGACATTCCCACCGTCGGCATTGGCGCCGGACCGGACTGCGATGGCCAAGTGCTGGTTATGCACGATTTGTTGGGCTTATTCCCTGAGTTTAATCCGAAGTTTGTGAAGCGCTATGCTGATCTGGGTGCAGCGATGAAGTCCGCATTCGAGGCCTACCGATCCGAGGTCGAGCAAGGCCAATTCCCTGCGCCTGAACATTGCTACAAATAGTTATGAGCGAGCACGCTATACTTACGTGTTCACCCGCCGAAACTCAGGCGCTCGCGGCAGAGTTTGTTACAAAGTTATCTCCGGGATCGGTGCTGGCACTGCATGGCGATTTGGGCGCGGGCAAGACGTGCTTTGTACAAGGTCTGGCGCAGGGGCTTAAGGTTCAGCAGCCGGTATCCAGTCCGACCTATACGCTGGTTAATGAGTATCGAGGGCATCTGCCACTATTTCACATTGACCTGTATCGCCTGCAAACGGCCGATCAAGCTTTAGATTTCGGATTGGATGAATACCTCGAGGGCGATGGTATCACCGCGATTGAGTGGCCCGAGCGGGCCGCCTCGGTACTTCCGCAACAGGCGCTGCATGTCTACTTGGAACATGGCCAGCAGGAACATCAGCGTCGCATCAGGCTTCCGCATATCTTATGATTACTTTTGCCTTAGACCTATCTTCCGAAGTTGGATCCATCGCTATGCTCGAAGATGGTCAGTTACTGGGTCAGGAGGAGTTACTGCGTGCGCAGAATCGCACCACGCCGCTGATGGAGGCTATCGATGGCTTGCGTCGATCAGTAGGTCTGGAATGGGAAGGTGTGGACCTCTTTGCGGCTGGCAGTGGGCCCGGACGCTACGCTGGCCTGCGAGTGGCTGTAACGACGGTCCAGCACCTAGCCTTGCCTGACCAGCGGCCGGTACGTGTTGTGCCCAGTGGCGCAGCATTAGCCGTGTCCGTTGCAGCGCAATCAAGAGAGGTTGAGCGCATTTTAGTGATCGGGGATGCCCGACGCGATCGTATATGGTGCGGCGAGTTTCTGGTGATGGATCCGGTTCTTGAGCAAGTTGGCGATTGGCGGCTGATCGAGCTGGCGGATGTGCCCGCCACGTTTGCGCAATCAGCCGATCAGGGGAGAACGCACATTATTTCGTCGGAGTGGGAACGCTTGCAGCCTTTGCTAGAATCCATTGCTGCTTGGGAATCTGATCAGTGGGAGCACAGTGCTGGCTGGCCGAGCGCGGAATGGATTGCCCGCTTAGCTGAACATGAAGAGCAGGTTGGCCTGCCACGAGCACCGCTGTCACCAATCTATCTGCATCCGCCGGTGGCCAAGGCCAATCAATAATGGGCGCCGAGGTCATTTTCATGGATTGACAGCATGACCCTCCTTCCTGTTAACTACGCGGCCATGGGACAGCAACTAAGAACACGAGTAAAACGCAAGGCGCGCACGCGCCGCAAGAAACGGCTGAAAGAGCGCGCGGCGAACAAGTCCGCGTAACGCCTGCTTTCACGATCCTTTTCCTTCCTTTTTGGTCCGATGACTATATCGTCGGGCCCTTTTGTGTTGCCTGTGCGCCGGATTATAGACGGGTACCAAGCTATTGCCCCCAGCGGGCTTGTCCCGCTGGAGCAAAAGTTTGATGAGATCCTCAGGCTCCAGGCCGGGACATTGGTCGGAGCGAGTCGGGCGTTTCCTCTGCACTCGCTCCAATCATTCCAGTCGTTCTGCGAAACATGGTGCAAATCCGGAACTTCCGCTCCAGCGAGGCAAGCTCGCTGGGGGCGAAGAAGCGATTGCTCCGTCCGCTGGGTGTGGCGCGCTTCAGCCAAAAGCCGAAAACACCAACCTATGCGGTATCCCGTCCCCCCGCATCCCTTATCGTGCATCCAATTCTTTCCCGCGTGACATTAATCGTGTTCGGACGTATCGTTCAGCAATTGGATGAGGAGATCACGGTATGATTTTGGTCGCGGATGATGACAAGGTAATTACGCAGCTCCTGCGTGTGATGTTGGAGGAGGCTGGATACGACGTAGAAGTTACGCATGACGGTGAGCATGCGTACGACTTCCTGAAGCGTGAAGACTGTGCCGGAGCAATCATCGATATTCGCATGCCGGGCCTAAATGGTGCGGAATTGCTGATGCTGATGACCGCGGAGCAAATAGAGGTGCCTGTTGTTGTAACCGCGGGTTTCCCCGATTTTGATGAAGAGGAAATGAAGCAGTTTCCCAATGTGAAGCGATACTTCCTGAAGCCGCTCTATCCTGAAGAGGTATTGGCCGCGGTCAAAGAGATCGCACCCCTCAACTAAGGAACAGTGGGGATGAAGAAGGCCCTATTGTTTCTCCCGCTGGCTATTGGTCTGGTCTACTTTGTTGCGCCCGATTGGAATCGTCGCGTGCCTGAAACGGCTCACATGCAGGAAGTCACCACCGCGACCTTTGATCAATATGTCGGACAGGTCGAAGGATGGGTCCTCGCCGATTTTTGGGCACCATGGTGTGGCCCCTGCCGCGCGATGATGCCTGATCTCGATGCGCTCGCTGCGGAGTTCGCTGGTCAGGTTACCTTTGTGAAAATAAACATCGATGAAAACCCGGAGTTGGCAGAGCGATTTCGTGTGCAGGCGATTCCTCAAGTCTATCTGTTCCGAAATGGCGGGGTGATTGCTGGATTTAACGGTCGAGCGTCGCGCAACGATATTCGCGACTGGATTGATCAACGGGTTAAGGTGCAAGGATGATCGCCTATTTAGAGGGCAAGATTGCTGAAAAACAGCCTGCGCGGATCATCGTCGATGTCGGTGGCGTAGGGTATGAGGTGCTGATTCCGCTCAGTAGCTATGATCGCTTGGGTGCGCCGGGTGAAACATGCCGCGTCTTGACTCATCACTATGTGCGAGAAGACGCTCAGATTCTCTACGGCTTTTGTACCGAAGCAGAGCGTCGCATGTTTCAGCTGCTGCTGACGATCAGCGGTATTGGTCCCAAAATTGCGCTGAGCGCGCTGAGCGGGCTTTCCGTAAGAGAGCTCAAAGCCGCGGTGGCCGATCAAGACGTCAAGCGCCTCCATTCCATCTCCGGTATCGGTCGCAAGACAGCGGAGCGCATGATCATTGAGTTGCGCGATAAGATTTCCGAGGGCGAAGCGCTGGAGGCCTTGAGCGGCACAGATGATGCGCATGCGGCTGATTTGCGCATGCGGGATAGTATCTTGGCGCTCATCCAGTTAGGGTACAAACAGGTCGAAGCCCAAAAGATGGTGCGCCTGGTGTTTGACGCAGGCGTCGGCGAAGCCCACGTAGAGGAAATTGTGCGGCGCGCCTTGACGGGATCATAATGGATTACCGATGAGCGAAGGTTTTATACGAGATACGCTGAATCAGGCGGATACGGAGTTTGAGGTTTCCCTGCGTCCGATCCGTTTCGACGACTACATCGGCCAGGAGAAGGTAAAGGATCGTCTGGCACTTTTTGTTGAGGCCGCCAAGGGGCGTAATGACGTGTTGGATCACGTGCTGTTGTCTGGTCCGCCGGGCTTAGGCAAAACCACGCTGGCTCATATCTTGGCGCAAGCGATGGAGGTGAACCTGAAGGTCACGTCCGGGCCGGTAATCGATAAACCTGGTGACTTGGCAGGATTGCTGACCAACATGGAGCGTGGTGACATTCTATTCATCGATGAGATCCACCGAATGCAGCGCGCCGTGGAGGAGTATCTCTACTCGGCGATGGAAGACTTCGTCATCGATATTATGATTGATCAAGGCCCCAACGCGCGGTCCGTGCGCTTGAATCTTCAGCCGTTCACGCTCATTGGAGCAACGACGCGGAGCGGCTTGCTAACGGCTCCCTTGCGATCCCGCTTCGGGTTAACGAATCGACTCGATTACTATGGCGCGAATGACTTGCAGCAAATCATCCTCCGTTCCGCGCGCATCTTGAATGTGGACATCAGTGAAGACGGTGCTCATGAGATTGGCCGTCGGGCGCGCGGCACACCACGAATCGCGAATAGTTTATTGCGCTGGGTACGGGACTATGCGCAAGTGCGGGCTGATAACAAAATCGATGTCGAGGTGGCCGATCAAGCTTTGTCGATGTTGGATATCGATGCCGATGGCTTAGATGAAATGGATAAGCGCATTTTGGACACGATCATTGCAAAATTTTCCGGTGGCCCTGTCGGTTTAAATTCTTTGGCGGTTTCGGTCGGTGAGGAGGCGGGTACCATTGAGGAAGTTTATGAGCCCTACTTGATTCAGGAGGGTTACCTCAAACGAACAGCGCAAGGCCGCGTTGTGACAGAACGCTCCTACGAAAAATTCGGATTGAAACCCAACGCGGCTCAGCGCGAATTGCTCTAGCTGCCCTTGCGCATTCATGCTGTGAATTGACACCACCTGCAGATCATTAGATAGTGCGCCCCATGCGCTGGGACAAACACTGAAAAGGGTATGGCGGCTAAGACTACAGATCAGAGTGAAACAAAGGAACTCCGCATGTTGGCGGAGGCGATACCCTTTAGGGTCATCGAGTTACCTGCCTTTAAAGACAAAAACTTCCAGCCGGAATGTATTCGGCAACCGCGCAGTTACGATCCGCCGGAAGGGAGTCTTCAGCCCGTTAGCCGCTTCTTGATGGAACGCGGTACCGTCGAACTTTTGGCTCCGGCGCAAGTGGAAGCATTGTTCACTGAGATGCACTGGAGCGCCTATCAAATTGGGCGTTTAGCGAATAAGCGATACGCCAATCAGGCCGCCCGGCGTGAAGGATTGATTGAGGCCCGTCGACTCATTTCGCGGATTGAAGCGGCTGAAGAGGAATTGTTTATTGCGAACCGGCGGCTTGTTGTGAGCTGTGTGAAACCGTTCTTCTGGATTGGTCAGGTATGGATCGGCGATTTTTTGCAAGAGGGGTCGCGGGCGCTGTCAAATGCAATACGCAAGTTTGACTTTACGCGCGGCACGCCATTTTACGCGTACGCTCAACGGGCCATCCAGAATCGCCTGCGTAATTTCTTCCGCGATCATGTTCGTTCGGGCAGTTTGGGCTTACGGCCGACCGCCGAGATGAAGTCGCTGATTGAGGTGCTGGCGCGTCTACGCGAGGAAGGGCACGAAGATCCAGACAACCAGACGCTTGCGAAGTTGGCCGGTATTGCGGAAGAGCGCGTCAACAAGATACGACCTTTCGTGCGCCAGTGGGAAAATACACCAACGCCGCCTGTTTCGCTGGATGCCTTGCTGGGAGATTCCGAATCGACGATGTACGATTATTTGGAGGGTGAGGATGGCGAGGCAGCATCAAGCGCAGCAGAGCGCAGCGAGATATGGCAGGCGATCGACCGGCTAGGTGAGCGAGCCAAATATATTATGCAGTTACGATTCATCGAGGGGCACACGCTGGAGGAGACGGGCAAAATGCTGAGTTTGACCCGTGCGCGTATCAAGCAAATCGAGGATGAATCGCTGAAGAAGATTCGTGCGATGCTCAAACGGAAGCCACGGTTGTGAGTGGGCCGCTGAAAGTCTGTGTGCTCGGCAGCGGGAGTTCCGGTAATGCGACCGTGGTGTCATGCGAAAGTGAGGCCCTGCTGATTGATGCGGGGCTGTCGGCGAGGCGAATGACAGAACGGCTCGCCGAGGCGGGCACGCCGGTGGATCATGTCCGCGCCATCTGTGTGAGCCACGAGCACTCCGATCACATCTCTGGCATCCGTGTTTTGCATCGAAGACACGGTATTCCGTTGTATGCCAATGGGGGTACTATTGATGCGCTGTGCCGGAATCCTGAATTGGCTGAACTGCCTTGGAATCGTTTTGCCACGGGACACGCCTTTCCTGTCGGGCCATTCCGGATCGAATCATTTTCTGTACCTCATGATGCCTATGATCCGGTTGGATTTATTGTGCATCATGGCGAGTCGCGCGTGGGTGTGGTGACGGATATGGGCATGGTTACCGCTTTAATTCGAGAGCGTCTGCGCACCTGTCACGCCATCGTCGTTGAGTCGAATCATGACGAGCAACTATTGCAGGAGGCTACCCGGCCATGGTCCTTGAAACAACGTATACGGGGCCGCCAGGGACACCTGTCGAACCGAGCAGCCGCAACATTGCTTGAGGAGATTGCGAGTCCGACCATCCAACATGTCTTTTTGGCGCATCTGAGTGAGGATTGTAATCGGGCCGACCTCGCACACGAGACGGCACAAGCCGCCTTAAATCGAGCCGGCTATCCGAACGTGCCGGTCAGCGTAGCGCGACCAGATTGCATCAGTTCGGTCTGGTGCTCGGAAGTAATCAACGAGACAAACCCGCGGCCCTTAGATGTCGGAAGCCGGCTTTGACTTTGCGCATCTATTTCGTTACGTTCTGCGCGGTGTGTTAAGCGTGAATTGAATCGCGTGTCGGTAACTTTTACTCCCAAAAAATGTGTCATGGCCAAAACGATTACAGAACATTATCAAAGCGACTTCGCTGCCAGTCCGGCGGTGGTCGATTGATTCGATGTTTTCGGCCCCGTCCTTATTGATGCCATGCCCCTGATCCCCATAGCTTTCATTTCCGAGACCTTCATGTTCATGGTTGTGGTGGTAGTCGCATTTGGCGTGTTGACGCTCATTACCAGTTTTGTGCGATTTCAAATGATGACGCAGCGCCTAAAGGGCGACGTACCGGAAGACGCAAGCCCGGCCGAAATATTTCAACTGCAAGTGGTGCGGGAGTTGGGCGCGTTACATCAGTCACCTGAACCTTTCAGCGTCTTGTGGATGGCTCCAGCGCGACCGCCCGATATTGACATGCTGATCGATCAGGAGGGGCAGCATGTTTTGATGCGTGAATGGGCCGATGAGCTTCGTAATAGTATGCGTAAAAAAGATCTCATTATGGTGCAGGACGGCTTTGCATGCTCTGTTTTGGCCAAATTACCGCAGACAAAGGCCAAGCAAATTATTCAGCGCGTTACCGATCGCCTCAGCCGACTCGATGTACGTTTGCCCAATGGGAAAACACAACGATGGGGTGTGCACGTAGGCATGGTGCATTATCCGGTGCACGGCGAAAAAGCGGCTGATTTAGTCGCTGAAGCGCAGCAAGCGTTGGTTGTTGCGCGAGGCACGGTGGGGGGCGCGCTACACGTGCCGGGACAAGATGCGGCGCCTGTCGAGGAGGCTGACACGGAACAGGCCGGCACCCCGCCCAAAAATGTCAAGGCACTGCTTGATGAACTGACCGGTGTGCTGCGTGCAGAGCGCCTCGGGACGGCCCTGCAGCGTATGCTTGCGCGGCAGCGAAAGGACGGTGAGGCTTTATCGGTTGTCTATTTTGCAATTGATAATTTCAAGCAGTACCAAGATCACTATAAGCGTGAAGCGTCAGATCATGTGCTCAAAAGTTTTGCCGATATGCTATCTGTGCATACGCGTGAAACGGATATCCTTGCTCGTGCAGCCGAATCTGAATTTGTGGCCGTGATGGGCTGTCCCCCGCGTGAGGCGTTTGTTGCGGCACAACGTTTGGTGGCCGAAATAAAGCGAACCCCGATACGCTTGGGTACATTGAATTTGAAGGTTAGTGTCTGTGCCGGTGTGGCAGGTTTTCCGGATCACTCTGCTCAGCCTCGAGAATTATTGGTTTTTGCGCAAACCGCAACTGCTCAGGCACAAGCCAGAGGGCGTAGCTCCGCTGCGCTCTATCAGGTGGAGACCCAACGTAAGGCGCAACCAACACGTACACGCCCGCTGGATAGCTTTTGATTATGAATGCAACAACCAATCAACCTGTTCGTCTGGGTGTAAACATTGATCACGTTGCGACCTTACGCCAAGTGCGCGGCACAGAGTATCCGTCGCCACTAGAGGCGGCGCTAGTGTGTGAAAACGCTGGGGCCGATGGCATCACTGTGCATTTGCGCGAAGATCGTCGCCACATTCAAGATGCGGATGTGTATGCCCTGCGCGAAAGACTTCGCATCCCGCTCAACCTCGAAATGGCTTGTGCGCCAGAGATCTTGGGCATTGCGTTGGACGTAAAACCCACGGAGGTTTGTCTCGTTCCAGAACGCCGAGAGGAATTAACGACGGAGGGTGGCTTGGATGTTAAGGGACGCCGTGAGGCCGTATTTGAGACGGTGCAGACGCTGCAAGCCGCCGGTATTGTCGTTAGTCTCTTTGTCGAAGCGGACCCTGATCAGTTGACGTTGTCGGCTGAAAGTGGAGCGACCTACATTGAACTGCATACGGGACACTTTTGTGACTTGGATGGCGCAGCGGCTCAAGCAGAGCTGGCGCGTTTAATACGGGGCGCGGAACTGGCCCACGAGCTAGGGCTGAAAGTGAATGCGGGACACGGTATCAACCTGAACAACATTGGGGCCATCATGCAGATCCCACATTTGGACACACTGAATATCGGTCACAGCATTGTGGCGCGTGCCGTCATGATCGGGATGTCCGCTGCCGTCGAAGAAATGCGCACAGCCATTCAGGCGGGACCGCAGAACGATTAAATTGTGGTGATTCGTTATGCAGACTTCTGAACAAGTCGCAGCAGGAATACTCGGGATCGGGATCGATCTGGTTGAGATCGTCCGGATGGAAGAAAGTCTGACGAAGTGGCAGGAATCATTTAAGAACCGATTGTTTACTGCGGAGGAACAGGCATACTGTGATGACAAAGCGCTGCCCGCACGTCATTACGCAGCGCGCTTTGCGGTTAAAGAGGCGGTAAGCAAAGCATTCGGTACCGGTATTGGCGCGACCATGGGGTGGCGAGACATTGAAGTGCAGCGAGATCCTGAGCTCGGCCGTCCGTCTGTTCGTCTCGCATCGCACGTGCGCGAGTGGGCGGATGCACAGGACGCCGGCGAAATACTCATTAGCCTTTCACATACGCACAACTACGCCTTAGCCCAAGCGGTTATTGTGCGAAGGAGTAGAGGATGAAATGTGTTTCCAGTAACGAGATGCAGGCTTTGGACCAGCGCACCATCAAGGAGGCTGCCATCAGTGGGCAGGTGCTGATGGAGCGGGCGGGCAAAGCGGTAGCTTTGCAGGTAGCCGAACTCTGTGATGATCGCGATCTGGCGGATCCATTGATTCACTTTGTTGCCGGGCGCGGAAATAATGGGGGCGACGCCTTTGCCGCTGCAGCAGAGTTGAGCGACTGTGATTTTGCGGTCGAGGTTTTGTTGGCGGGCGAAATGGCGGATGTGAAGGGCGATGCCCGGGCACAATTGAAACGTTGCTTGGAGGCCGAGATTCCCGTCTACGAATTTTCAACAGCGGCGGATTGGGCATTTTTGCAGTCGGTTGAACAAACTGCCGATGTGCTGGTCGATGGTCTACTGGGGACAGGGACAAAGGCGGGGCCTCCGCGTGAACCGATCAGTAACGCGATTGAGTTCCTACAGCAGGCGCGCGAGAAGGCATTGGTGCTGGCGATTGATATTCCGTCCGGGTTGGATCCCGATACCGGTGCGGTCGCGGGGCAAGCGGTGCAGGCGGATGTCACACTAACGATAGGTTTGCCCAAGAAAGGGCTGATCGCAGCAGGCGCGATCGAATATGTCGGCCACCTGATGGTTGCCGACATCGGGTTTCCGAATGAATTTGTACAAGAGATCGCGGGCGATGCAGAAAAAGAGCTGATTGTTCAGGCTGACGTACAAGGCTGGTTGCCTCGCCGTCGTCGGGCAGCCCATAAGGGCGATTTCGGACATGTTTTGGTGATCGGCGGATCGCGCGATTACTCGGGCGCAGTCTGTCTGGCTACGTTGACGTGCTTGCGTGCAGGCGGCGGCTTGGTGACGGCGGCGGTACCGGAATCTATTGCCGATCGCGTGGCATCGTTTGCACCCGAGATAATGGTGCGTGGCATGGCCGAAACAGAGGTTGGCTCCTTGCGTGCCGACGTTTGGGACACGCTCCGTGATCAACAAGATCAGTACGATGCCATATTGATCGGTCCAGGCCTGACGAGGCATGCCGAGTCCACCCAGTTAATAGAAGCGGTCGTCAAAGAAGCCAAGTGCCCACTGATTATTGATGCGGATGGCCTGACGGCTGTGGACAATCCCGCTGAACTGTTTGGTCAATCGAATGTGCCGATTGTGCTTACACCGCATCCGGGCGAATTCGCACATCTGTTTGGGCAGTCAGTGGAGCAGGTTCAGGCCCATCGCATCGCTTCCGCTCGAACGGCGGCTGAGCAGTGGCAAGCAGTCGTTGTGCTAAAAGGCGGCCACACAGTGATTGCTGCGCCAGGCCATCGCGCCCGTGTGAATCCAACGGGTAATCCGGGCATCGCGACTGGTGGCAGCGGCGATGTGTTGGCCGGACTATGCGCCAGTCTTGTGGGGCAGGGATTGACGCCGTTTGACGCCGCCAGTGCAGCCGTATGGTGTCATGGCACAGCAGCCGATGTGTTGGCGCGGCGCTATACGGAAGCAACAGTGATCGCCTCAGACTTGATCAAGGCGCTTTCCGCAGCCTTCCACAAAGTCTGTTTGCGCTAACTGACTTGTTCGGTCGCCTCCAGTGCCCGCCACGCCCTTGATTTTGCTTTCCACACCATCGTCAACGTCAGCGTCAGCGGCAAGATAAACATGGCGAGGATCCAGTGGGCGAACGGTAGAAAGCGTACGGCATCGATATATTGTCCCAGCGGCAGGCTGTATCGCGCCGCATTCCAAAGCCCATGCACAAAGTAGGCCATCAGCGGCGCGAACATAAACAAGGCCACACTCCAGCGGCATAGCCGCGCCTCGGCAAGAAAAACCCCGTCACACAGATAGTAGGCTATCTCTTCTACCAACTGATTTAACGTCCAGAGCAGAAAGGTGATGGTGAACAGCATCGCAAAAATATTCACTGCAAAATGGTCTGCAGCCGGACGCCATTGCCACCAGTAGAGAAATGGCGCGAAGTACAGCAATAACACGGCGAGAACAAAGCTAACGCGTATCAGTCGACGCCACCGACTCGTAGGAGGCGATGCCTTTAGCAGGACCATTAAACCCCAGCAGTAGAGCATCACGGCAATGACATATGAGGGCAGGCGAAATAGGTTGAAAAAGCGGAACTCCAGCATGCCCGAAAAAAGCAGCAGCCCGATCGGGATACTCCACAACAGGCGCGAAAATCCACTCCCCAATGCAACCCAGTCCTGCGAATGTAAGACGCGTTCATGTTGATTCTCAGTTTCAGTCATCATGATCAGTATGGGGATTCCAATAAATCATGGCAAGTGCGCCGCTGTTCGTCCGACATCTCCGCCTCAAACTAGGTCGGGTCGCCCGCCCGGCCCCAGCCACCGCCTCCGGGGGTGCGGATACAAATCCGATCCCCCGCTTGAAGATCTAGCGTGACCTTGCCGGGTAAAATTTCGGTTCGGCCTTTTCGGATTAAACGATTCTCGCCGCATTGTCCACTTGTCCCGCCTGCCAACCCATACGGTGGATAGGTTCGTCGCTCGCTGATGATGACGCCTTGCATAGCGTTCAAGGCGCGTAATTCACGCAAGATTCCTGCACCGCCCTGATGTTGGCCGCGTCCCCCGCTACCCGTCGCCAGCGCGTAGCGCTCGACCCGTAATGGATAGGCGAACTCCAGGGCCTCGATGGGCGTATTCAGGGTATTGGTCATATGCGTTTGCACGGCATCAAGGCCTTTGCCTTTGGGATGGCCACCGGTGCCGCCCGCAATTGTTTCATAGTACGCGAAGGGTTGGCCGGTGCGATGATGTGTGCCGCCCAACGTGATGTTATTCATCGTGCCTTGCGAGGCGGCGGGGATCACGTCGGGTAGCGCTTGTGCCAGCGCTCCGAAAACGGTGTCGACAATCCGTTGCGAAGTTTCCACATTGGCCCCGGCAACAGCGCAGGGCGGCTCGGCATTCACAATAGTGCCTCGTGGCGCATGGATCGTGAGTGGCCGAAAACAGCCGGCATTGAGGGGCGGATTGAGGCGCTTGTCCCTGTGCAGGTTGGACGGTGTGACCAGTAGACACAGAAAGCAATAATAGACCGCTGACTGCGTGATGGCTTCAACCGCATTCAGGTTGCCCTGGCACGTGGGTGCGGTGCCCGCAAAATTAATCAGCGCGTCGCCGCCTGAGATATCGATCGCAACGCGAATCGGTAACGGGTTGTTGCCTATGCCGTCGTCATCGAGTTGATCCGTAAAGCTGTACTGTCCGTCGGGGATCTGCTCAATGGTGCTGCGCATCAGCGTTTCGCCATATTCGAGCAAGTCCTGCATGGCGAGGCGTGCTTGTCGAGTTCCGTGCCGGGCCAGGACCTCCTGCATACGCTGTCCTCCGACTTCATGAGCGGACCACTGTGCGCGCAGATCCCCAATACGCTCATCGGGTGTACGGGTATTTGCGCAGATGATGCGCAAGATATCCTCATTGATGTGACCGCGCTCGTATAACTTCACGGGGGGCAGACGAAGGCCCTCTTGATAGATCTCCGTGGAGATCGGCAGAGAGCCGGGCGATATCCCGCCGACATCAGCGTGGTGCGCTCGCGTTGCGAGATAGGCGAACGGCTTGCGTGCACGTGGGGAGGAGTGTAGGGGCGTAATCAGCGTTAAGTCGGGCAGATGAGTGCCGCCGGTAAAGGGATCATTCAGTAAAACGCCATCGCCTGGATTCCATTCGCTGCAGGCGTCCAAGGCTGCGCGGACGGACATGGGAAGTGCGCCGAGATGCACCGGAATATGTGCGGCTTGCGCAACCAGCTGGCCTTCGGCATTGAAGAGTGCGCACGAGAAATCGCGTCGTTCTTTGATATTCGGCGAGTAGGCCGTGCGCGTGAGCGCGCCGCCCATTTCTTCTGCAATGCGGGCAAACAAACTCGCGTAAAAGGATCGATCCGCAGCATTCATGGTAGCTCTCCGTGCATATGTCCAAATGTGTCCACGGTGACATGCCAGTCTTTTGGCAACCAGGTAGTCGCAAAAGATTCTACCAGAAGTGCGGGGCCAGTCACTTTGTGACCCGCTAAGAGCTCATCGCGATCATAGATCGGGTGCCCCTGATGTGAGCCAATCTTTGCTCTATTCGGGGAGCGGCGGCCGCTGGCGATCGTTTGCGCCTTTGGTTTAGTCACCTTACCTCGTACACGGATGCGTACCGTTACCCATTCAATCGGAGTGCCTTCTGCGGCGTGTCCATAGCGCTCCCGGTGCCGCGCATGGAAAGCGGTTTCTGTTGTTGCGACAACCTTCTCCCAGTCATCATCCAGGGTAAGCGGGATTGGCAATTCGAAGGATTGTCCAGCATAGCGAAGATCGACGCGATGTTCCCAGTGACAGGCTGTTTCCGCAAAGCCTTCCGTGCGCATTGCTCGCGTTGCTTCTTTTGTCATGGCGTCGAGTGCGCGGTGGATTGTTTTTTTAGCGCGTCGCGGATCGCGGCACATGACGGTGCGAGAGTAATCCTTCATCACGTCCATCGACAGGGTGCCCCAAGCCGACAGCACACCCGGATGACGCGGAATCAGTACGCGCGGTATATGCAAGGCCTCGGCCACCTCAAACGCGTGAAGACCACCAGCGCCACCGAACGAAAGCAGAGTGAAGTGCCGCGGATCATAGCCGCGCTCAACCGATATCACTCGAATGGCACGCTCCATGTTGGCATTCACGATGCGCACGATTGCACTTGCAGCGGACGGGATATCGGTGCCCATGGATTTCGCCACGCTGGATAATGCCGCTTGTGACCGATCCACATGCAACGCCTTTTTCCCGCCTAAAAAATGTGCCGGTACAATGCGACCTAGCACGACATTTGCGTCCGTCACCGAAGCATGTAAGGCCTTGCCATAACATGCTGGACCGGGATCTGCGCCAACGCTCTCGGGGCCGACCAATAGCGCGCCACCTGCATCGATACGAGCGATGGATCCGCCACCTGCGCCCACCGTGTGAATGTCGATCATTGGCACGCGCGCCGGATACCCCGCAATGTCCATTTCCGTCGTTGTCGCAATTTCGCCATTCAGTAAGGCCACATCGGTTGATGTGCCCCCCATATCAAACGTGATGCAGTTGGGGTGTTCGGTAGACAACGCTTGTTGAGCACACGCGAACGCGCCAGCGACGCCCGCGGCCGGGCCGGAGAGTAACGTGTGGACGGCCGTGTCTCCGGCCGCGCGCGCAGATAGGCTGCCGCCATTGGATTGCACGATGCGTAACCGTTCCGCACCACGCCGCTTCACCTGTTGCGCGATCCGTTTAATGTAGCGCCGCATAATCGGCGAGACACAGGCATTGATCACTGTGGTGCTCGTACGCTCATATTCTCGAAATTCGGGCAGGATTTCGGAGGAAAGGGAAACGGAAAATCCGCGTTTCCGGGCGAGTCGAGCAATCGTTTTTTCATGTTCCGGGCGCAGAAAAGAGAACAACAGGCAGACCGCCAAAGTGTCAATCCCTTGCGTCTGCCAGCGTTTGAGCTGCTCGTCGACCGCTGACTCCGTAAACGTCTGAAGCACTTCACCTTCCGCGCTGATTCGTTCGTTTACCTCGCGGCGAAGTGAACGCGGAATGAGCGGTACCTGTTGTGCCGCATGCAAGTCGTATAAGGCGGGACGCTGCTGACGACCGATCGCCAGTACATCACGACAACCGCGCGTCGTGAGCAGCGCCACACGGGCCACTTTACCTTCCAATAACGCGTTGGTGGCTACGGTGCTGGCATGTACCAAGGTGAAGGAATGCGAGGCATCCCCGAGCGCTTGGTCAATCGCATCCGAAACGCCCCGCGCAAAATCGTCAGGCGTGGAGGGCACTTTGACGGTGCGTAAAGTGCGTCCGTCATAGAGCACCAAATCCGTGAAGGTCCCGCCGGTATCTATTCCAATCAACATGAGTGCAAGTTGTACGCTGTTCGGGCAGACAAGAAAAGTCCAAGGCCGAATCAATGATTGCGTACTTGCGCTTTAACCGTTGAGTCGCTAATTTTTTACGCCTTTGCACAGTAGGGGAGGGTAAGCATATCCCCGAGTTGAACACGGGCGACCCAATACAAGGAGGGTTTCATGAGTGATGATTCGATTCTGCATGATTTGACACCGGAACAACGATTGGCCATCGAGTCCAGTCCCTATAGCAATGATGATCTGGCTCCCGTGCCCGCCTCCGAGCGCACATGGAGCATGGTGAACATCGCGCACCTTTGGGTCGGCATGTCTGTTTGTATCCCGACCTACATGTTGGCGAGTGGCCTGATCGAGATCGGGATGAATTGGTGGCAGGCTATTCTGACGGTCGCGCTAGGAAACCTGATCGTCTATATCCCGATGCTGCTCAACGGGCACGCCGGCACCAAGTATGGCATTACCTTCCCGATTTTCGCTCGCGCCTCTTTTGGTATTTTCGGGACCCATATTGCCTCCGTCCTGCGCGCCGTGGTGGGGTGCGGTTGGTTTGGTATACAAGCGTGGATTGGTGGCTATGCGATCTATAGTCTCAGCCTCTTAGCGTTCCCGGGCATGGCCGATGCGCCGGTGATTGGCATGTTGAGCAATGACCTGGTGCAGGTAAATGTGGCGCAGTTCGGTTGTTTCCTGCTCTTCTGGGCGATCAACATCGGGTTGTTCTTGTGGAAGGGCATGGACAGCATCAAGTACATTGAGCATTGGGGCGCCCCCCTGTTGATCGCGATGGGGGTTGCGTTGTTGGTGTGGGCATGGAAGAACGCCGATGGGTTCGGACCTATGCTGTCGCAGCCGGATCGCTTCGAGACGCGGGGCGACTTTTGGCGCGCCTTCTTCCCAGGCTTAACCGCGATGGTTGGCTTTTGGGCGACGCTCTCCCTGAATATACCCGATTTTACGCGGTATGCTCGATCTCAGCGTGATCAGATGTTGGGACAATTTCTAGGACTTAATACCACCATGCCGTTCTATGCCTTTGTGGGGGTGGCCGTAACCAGTGCCACAATCGTGATTTTTGGTGAAGCGATTTGGAACCCCGTCGATCTGCTTGCGCGCTTCGACAATTTTGCGCTGATCCTGATTTCGATGTTCGCGCTCGCCTTGGCCACGTTAACGACGAACATGGCGGCGAACATGGTGGCGCCGGCGACAGCGTTTACCAATTTCCTGCCTCGCTTGATCAGCTTGCGTGGTGGGGCCTTGATCACGGGTATCATCGGCATCATCATCATGCCCTGGAAGTTGTTGGCTGATCCCGGTGGATACATTTTCACTTGGTTGATCGGATACTCTGCCTTACTCGGTCCAATTGGCGGCATTTTGGTTTGCGATTATTTCTTTGTGCGCCGCACGCGCATGACGTTGGCGGCGCTGTATGAGCGGGAAGGAGAGTATACCTATACGAATGGCTTCAACCTGAGCGCGATGATTGCGCTGGCTGTAGCTATAGCGCCGAACATCCCCGGATTTCTTCATCAGATTCGGGTGATCGAAGTGGCGCCGATCTGGAGCACGCTCTACAGCTACGCGTGGTTTATCGGATTCGGTGTGGCCTTCGCAGTGTATGCCGTCTTGATGGCGAGAGCGAAGCGCGCTTAAGCCCACGGAAACTTTTCGCTATGCGTGTCGTCGACTAAAGATCAGCACGATAACAAAAAGGGCGGTGCAGGTGAGGACAATCGCAGCGCCTGATGCGATGCCTGCGTAGAATGAGGCATAGAGACCTGCGACCCCTGAGATGGCACCAATCAGCGCGGATAACGCCATCATCGTTGGCAATCGGCGCGTTAGTAAGAAGGCCGTGGCGGGTGGCGTAATCAGCATCGCCAGCATCAACGCTACACCCACTGTTTGTAATGCCGTTACAATGGTGATGGCGATCAGCACCAGCAGGCTGTAGTAGAGCGTTGTGGTCGGTAGCCGTAATGTGCGAGCAAGCGTTTCATCGAAGGATAATACGAGATACTCTTTGTAAAAGGCTAACAGGATACCGACGACGATCACACCGGACAGTCCGGTCCACAGGAGGTCGAGCCACGATACACCCAAGACGTCGCCAAACAGGAAATGCATCAGGTCGACGGAATAGCTGCTACCCATAGAAATTAGCGCTACACCTAAGGCAAACATCCCTGCAAAGATTATACCGATAGCGGTATCCTCCTTTAAGCGGCCGGATCGCGTGATCGCACCAATCGCGATGGCCACAAAGATTGCTGTTCCCATTGCCCAGATAAAAAGTGGCCCGCGTGCGCCGCCACCAATCAGGTAGCCGATCGCCAGCCCGGGTAAAATGGAATGCGACATGGCGTCGCCGAAGAATGCCATGCCACGGAGAACCACAAAGCAACCGACGATGCCACAAATTACGCCAACAATCAGCGCCGCCACCAAGCCGCGTACCATAAAAGGGTACTGCATCGGCTGCCATAAGAAGTCGATCCACTCAGGCATTGTCGGCTGTACCTCCGCCGCAACATGAATCGCTTAAAATCAAGGTCCCGCTCTGTGTCTCGATCAGGCGTAAATGGCCCCCATAGGCTTGCTTCAATTGTTCCGGTTGAAAGACATCCGCAGGTCGTCCAAAGCCGATTAAAGAGCGATTCAGCAGCATGACTTGATCAAATCGGGCCGCAGCATCATCTAAATCATGGGTCGAGACCAGCACGGTCACTTGTCGTTCTTTCAACTGCTCAAGAATGCCGTAGATTTCGGTTTGCGATGGCGCGTCGCAGGCCGTCATCACCTCGTCCATCAGCATCAGTTCAGCTTCCTGTGCCAGCGCGCGTGCAATGAACATGCGTTGTTGTTCGCCACCGGAAAGCGCGCGGATCGGGCGATCGGCCAGTGCTTCGAGGCGCACTAGCCGGAGACACTCCTGAACCCACTCTCGATCGGCTTCGTGTGGTCGCCGAAACCAGCCCAGCCGTCCAACGCGTCCCATCATCACCACGTCCTTCACGGTAACCGGAAAAGACCAATCGATTTGGCTGCGCTGGGGCAGGTACGCGATGCAAATGTGGCCCGATGGCTGCGAGCCGCCGATGCGGACCAGCCCTTCGGATGCTGGAATGACTGCCGCGATCGCTTTGAACAGCGTACTCTTGCCCGCTCCATTGGGACCAATGACTGCGACTTGATCCCCTTTCTGGAGCGTGAATGAAACCGTGTCGATCGCCGTGCTGTCGCCGTATCGAATGGTCAGTTGATCCACCGTCAAAATCGGGGCATTGACGGCGTGAGGCATCTCGCGCCCCGTTTTTATGCTCGGTGGACTAGTTTGCGCAGTACTGCCTGACATGCTAATTCAGCCCACTCAAGTACTGGATTATCGTGCCGATATTATGCCGCATGTAGGACAAGTAATCAGGGGCAGGACCATCAGCATCCGTTAGCGACTCTAATGGTAGCACGACCAATTCAACTCCGGCATCGCGGGCCAGTTGTCGTGCGACGGCATGGTTGCTGGATTCTCCCACAAAGATCGCGGGCACTTCATGGGCAGCGATCTGATCCACTAACTGCGCCAACGTTCGGGCCGCGGGCTGAGATGACGTGTCGAACGAGGGGATAATCACACCTGCTTGATGAAAATCGTAACGTGATGCGAAGTGACCCATCATTTTGTGATCCGTAACCAGCTTGCGTCGTTCCTGCGGGACTTGTTCAGCGCGTTGCGTAATCCAAGCATCCAGCTCACGTAGGGATTCCTGATAGGCTGCCGCGCGTTGCTCGAAGACCATCTGGTTCTCTGGTTGCAATTCACTGAGCGCCTGCGCAATGGTGTCAGCCCAAATCATTACATTATGCGGATCCATCCAAAAATGCGGATCCACCGCGCCATGGTGATGGTGATGGTCGTGGTCATGATGATGGTGGCCGTGGTGGTGATGGTCGTGTGCGTCATGCTCGTGGTCGCAGATCTCTTCTTGCCCGGGCATGGCGTCCGAGAGAGCGATCATGCGGTTGCGATCACGCACACTGTCAATTAAGCGGCCAAGATTTCCTTCCAGACCTGCCCCGTTGACAAATAACAGATTGGCCCGCGCGGCTAGCGCCATGTCGGCGGGACGAAAGATGACCGTGTGCGGATCCGAACCGGCAGGTATGAGGACGTCGAGCCGAATGTCATTTGCCCCGATGTTAGACACGATATCGCCGATGATCGATGTCGTTACAACGACGCGTGGTAGATCATTGCCGACCAGGGGTTCCTCAACCCGCTGGCAAGACACTGCGGTAAGGAACGCTAAAATAGCTATGAAACTGAATTTCAACATGGGGGGATTTATACGAGCTGCCCTCAAAAGAGACAAGGCTTTGTTGATATTTCGATATCAATAATTGGCCGGTGCTTGTGCCGGATAGCGGTCGGCTATTCGCCAAATTTGGCCAGCGCCTCGTCGATATTGCCATGAATCTCGAGGATTTTATGAAATCCGAGCAACTCGACGATGTTGTAGATTTTGGGGGACAGATTCACGAGGCGTAAATCGCCTTGATGTTCGCGGGCGCGCCGAGCGAATCCGATTAAGGCACCTAGGGAGGCGCTGCTGATGTACTCAAGACCGCTGCAGTCCAGTATTACACGATGACGCTGGCCATCGCGTAATCCGTTAAGTGTCGACTCAAGTCGCGGAAAGGAGTGCGAATCCAGCGCACCGTCCAGCCGGACGATGTCAAGGTTGTCACGCTCTTCTCGTTTGATTTCACATTCGCGCATATTGATAGCTCCATCTCAGAGAGTAGATTTATAATCGTGAGCGACCTGCAAGGCAAGCAAAGTCATATCATCATACTGGGCGATGCCGCCCACAAATCGCTCGAGCTGATGTTGGACCGTGTTGATTACCGCATGCGCACCATTCGGCGCCGCTTGATGAATGGTTTCAAATAATTGGTCCGCGCCCCACTCATCGCCTTGCCCATTTAACGCCTCGGTGACGCCATCCGTATAGGCCACCAATGTGTCTCCCGGTGACAGTACAATCGATGTCTCGGTCAGAAGCGTGTCGAACCCATCGCGATCGGCCATGCCGAGCGCGACACCAGCAGAGTCGATGATCTGGCAGTGTTTGTCATGGGACTGCACCAGAATCGGACGTTCATGGCCCGCGCGCGCAACGCGCAATTCAAGCGTTTGAGTGTTCAGTACCATATACAGCATGCTGACAAACATATCCTCTGCAATGTCTTCGAACATGATTCGGTTTACGCCTTTCAACACCTCGGTCGGGTCAGTGCTCATTGTCGCTTGCGCCCGCAATACGCTACGGCTGATCGACATCATAATTGCGCCAACGATGCCCTTGCCGGACACGTCCGCAATGGCGATCCCAATATGATCGTCATCGATATGGATGAAGTCGTAATAGTCGCCGCCAATCTCTTGCGCCGAGTGTGTGAAAGCGGCCATCTCAAGTCCCGGCAGCCGGGGAATGGCACGGGGCAACAGCGCCGTTTGGATTTGTCGCGCCACATTGAGGTCGTGATCTATGCGCTGCTTTTCGTTTAGCGAGTCACGTAATCCAGCATAATGAACAGAGACCGAAGCTTGATCAGCTAGGGCTTGCAGTAAGCTCAGATCGGCTTGAATGAAAGGGCGCGCATCGACTCGGTTCACAACCACTATCACGCCGAGAATCTTTTGCAAAAACCGCATCGGCACCAGCAGGATGGAGTGGATCTTCAGGAAATCGAGTTGATATGTCGGCACGCGTGGATCTCGCGCAGCGTCCTCTATCAGAATGGGGGTCCCAAAGTCTGCGGTTTCGCCGATCAAGCCTTCGCCCCGTGCCACCCGTTGACTGCGCACCAGCTGTTCCACAGCTTGCGATTTGCTGACCGCTGTGGACACGGCGGATTCTACTGAGCCGGTTAATGGCGGGAAGATACCGCTGACCGAACGCGCCCGAAATAAGCCTTCGCTCTTATCAAACAGATAGATCGCACCAGCGCTCGCTTTCGTGGTACGCACCGCATAGAAGAGTACTCGATCCAGCATGCGCTCGAGATCGATGTTTTCGCTATGCGCGAAGACGTCGCCGACGTCATGAATGAAGCCGAAGATGACGTCCTTTTGATGAATCAGTTCGTCGCGCTCATGGCGTAAGCGGCGGATAGCGGTAATGGCAAAAAAGAGCGCCGCCGAGAAGATCGCAAGCAGAACGAAAAGCAGGGAAGCTAGGGTCGCACCACTGGCGGGTTCCGGTGTCATTCGGAATCTTGTGTCAGTTCACTGGCAGGTTGATTGGCTTTCTTGATGTCTTCTCGCAGGAAGGTTAGGACATCACGAAAGCGGGGTAGATTTTCGGCGGAAGCTTCGACGAGGTTTTCATGCGCTTCCAACATGAGCTCCGCCGTTTCATTTCTGGGGCCGCTCTCAGGCTTCAGCGTTTCAAGTGTGCCGCCTTGATGTTCCAGAATGGAGCTAAACTCAGGCGGAGTAGCACCTTGCATCGCGGTGTCGACCAGCTGATCCAAGCCGAGCGTAGACAGGAGGCCTCGTGTACGAGAGGACAAGTTCACCATGTGAATCCGTCCTTCATTCGTTTTCTTGAGGCGAAAGGCTAAACCTGCGATGACGCCCATGAAGGTGCTATCCATGCCCACACAGTCGGTCATATCGATGACAATTCTGTCGGCACCATTCTCGATGCAGGTCACACCAAACTGTTTAAGCGCTTTGCTGATCTTGAACGAGCCACGATCGCGCAACCGTACATAGGCGGTTTGATCTACAACCGCTACTAATAATTGCTCTCCCGCCTTATCCGAATCAGCCATTACCGTCCCCTGCCTGCTTTGTTAACGCAACAACGCGTAACAGGAAAAACGTATCACTGGCCAGAATACGTGTCAACGGATGATGGACTAGGACATTCCCCATTTTCTGGTGAGTTAGGATGGGTTGTATTCAGGCATTCAATCCTGGCAGCCAATCATCCTCTGGTTGAGGCTCCCTCGGTCGATTTCGAGGACGGATGCGTGAGA
>SLCI01000232.1 GCA_007125875.1 Kiritimatiellia bacterium
ATCGCGCGTCTTGCAGCCATCTTCCAGCGTCTGGTCGTAGGCGGTACGAATTTTTGTGGCGATCGTGCGCGCACCTTCGTCACCTTGTTGATCCGCGATGTAGTTCAGCATCATGACCGCTGACATCAAGAGCGCCAACGGGTTGGCCACACCTTTGCCCGCGATATCCGGGGCCGAGCCGTGCACGGCCTCAAAGACGGCATGCTCGTCGCCGATATTCGCACCTGGAACAGCGCCCAGACCACCGATCAAGCCGGCGCACAGATCGCTGACGACGTCTCCGTAAAGATTCTCAAGCAGTAACATGTCGAACGGAGACGGGTCTTGCACCAGCCGCATGCAGCCCGCATCGATGATCAGCTCGTTGTATTCGATGTTCGGGTATTCCTTCTTGTGAATTTCTTGGGCCAAGCGAATGAAGAGGCCATCGGTCAGTTTCATGATGTTGGCTTTGTGCAGGACCGTGATCTTCTTGCGCTGACGATGCGTGGCATAGCGAAACGCCCAGCGCGCGATCCGTGTGCAAGCGACCTCGGAAGCGACCTTCATGCTCATCACCACGCCGGGCGTGACTTCGTTCTCCACGCCGCTATAGAGGCCCTCGGTGTTTTCGCGAATGATCACCAAGTCGACGTTTTCGAAGCGCGTTTTGACGCCAGGCAACGAGCGGACCGGCCGCACCGCAGCATAGAGATTAAGCCGTTTGCGGAGCTGCACATTGACGGAGGAAAAACCTTTTCCGACCGGGGTTGTACAGGGGCCCTTCAGTGCGATGCCGTGATGCTGGATGGCGTCCAGCGTTTCTTGAGGCATGACTTCTGAGCCCTCGGCGAGTGCGGTGAGTCCAGCTTGATAAGTATGCCATTCGATCGGTGCGCCTGCTTTTTCCAGGATACGCTGGACCGCGGTGGTGACTTCCGGCCCGATCCCGTCCCCCGGAATAACAACAATATCTCTTGGTTTCATGAAAAAGTCTCCGTTTAGTGCGTGTTTTAAAGTGAGCCGCGATGATGGAGTCCTGTCGGGCAGATGACAATTGATTTTTGAGGATTGTCTTATTTTATCGCCTCTCTATTCTCGGGCGCATGAAATGGATTGTCATAGGTGCCAACGGCATGTTGGGGCATGATGTGGTAGAGGAGCTGAAAGGCGCTGGCCATGAGGTTGTGCCGCTGGATTTGCCGGAAGTTGATATTACAAAGCCACCGGAGGAGCTGGAGCAGCACATACCGGAGGCGGACGGGTTGGTCAATTGTGCCGCGTATACAAGGGTGGATGACGCCGAAACGGAGCGCACGCTGGCTTTTGCGGTTAACGCGGAAGGAGTGCATCACCTCGCGCTGGTGGCGCTGAAGCGCGAAATCCCGCTGGTGCATCTCAGCACAGATTATGTGTTTGATGGTCACGGGTGTCGGCCATACGGCGAACGGGATCCTGTCAATCCGCTCAATGTCTATGGATTGAGCAAGTTGGCTGGGGAAAAGGCCGTTCGAGCTGCCGGTGGCCGCTATGTGATTATTCGCACTCAGTCGTTGTTTGGCAAAGAGGGACCCAACTTTGTCAAAGCCATTGTGCGCAAGGCGCGCGAAAGCGAACAGCCATTGACGGTCGTCAATGATCAGTTCTCTGCGCCGACTTATACGCGCCATTTGGCCAATGGGATAGTACGGCTGATCGAGGCGAACGCGGAAGGCATCGTGCATCTTGCGGCGGCTGACTCTTGTTCCTGGTTCGAGTTTGCTCGACAGATCGTGACCGAAATAAAGCCAGGCCACGAAGTGATACCGATCCCCAGCAAATCGTTATCTCGACCGGCAACGCGGCCTCAGCATTCGGTGCTCAACATGGAGCGATATCAGCGCCTGACCGGACACAGCATGCCTTCATGGCGAAACGGCTTGGAAGCCTACTTCCATGAAGAGGATTACTTTACATGAAGTATGCCTCCGCCTTTGTGCTCGTGGTCCTGACCTGGGCCAGCATGCCGCTCTTCATGAAGTACTTCACCGGTTTCATGGACGGATGGACCATGAATGGTCTGCGGTACAGCATGGCGATATTGATCTGGTCGCCGTATCTGCTAGTCAAGTGGCGACGCGGCGAAATTTCAGCCGGTATATTTCGCGACGCCCGGTATCCGGCCTTGGCACACATGTTTGGGCAGGTCTGCTGGGGCCTCGCACCGTATTATAATGATGCCAGCATGATGCACTTTATCGGCCGCAGCACCTTCCTCTTTATGATTCTCTTTAGCTTTGTGGTGCTGCATGAAGAGCGCCGGTTGATTGGTCGCCCGATCTTCTGGATTGGCGTGATGGCCACTATTTTGGGCATCGTGTTGATGTATATCGGCGGGGCGGAGCAGGGGAGCACCTCGCCGCTGGGCGTGCTGTTACTACTTGGGGCTGGAGCCGGTTGGGCGGCGTATGGGGTGACCATCAAGAAGTTCATGGGCGCACATAGTGCACGTCTCAGCTTTGGGGTCGTTAGCCTCTACGTCTTGCCGGGACTGTGGGCATTAATGTTTGCCTTTGGTGATTGGCGCGTGATGGCTGACTTCGAACTATCGCTTTGGGGCTGGATCCTGCTATCCGGATTTCTGGGTATCGCACTCGCTCACGTGCTCTTGTATGTGGTGGTTAAACGATATGGACCGATCGTCTCGGACGGCGTGTTCCAGCTGATTCCGTTCGTGACGGTTGTGGGCGCGTATCTGCTCTTTGGTGAAACCATGACCTGGCTGCAATGGATGGGTGGATTCGTGCTGATTGCCGCGATCTCTGCCTTGCTGAAGGCGAAGCAACAATCGATGGGGAAACAGTGGGACGAAAGCAAAACCTAACGGTCGATCAGCAGGAGCGGTCACCCGCAGACCGGAATGTTTCGCGGCCGGATGCGCTGACCATCGTGCTAGTGCACCCTCGTATTCCGCCCAATACCGGTAACATCGCACGCTTATGCGCTGCCACCGGCACGCGCTTGCACTTGATCCGACCGCTATTCCGTATCGACGACGCGAAACTGAAGCGAGCGGGACTCGACTATTGGCCCTTGCTTGACGTGCGCGTGTTTAAAGACTGGCCCGAATGGGTCGATCAGTATCAGGACGCTCTGGATGCTGGTCGTTGCTGGTTGGTCGAGGTTGGCGGACAGAACGTTTATACCGAGGTCTCATACCGTCCGGGCGATTACCTGATTTTTGGCGATGAAGAGGACGGGTTGTCGCCGGAGTTGATGGCCGAGCATGCGGAACAAACGCTGCGCCTACCGCAGCAAGGCGTGCGCTCGCTTAATCTGTCGAATGCCGTGGCCGTGGTCTGCTATGAAGCACTGCGCCAATTGGACTGGCCCGAGCTTCATTGATTCAGCAAATCGCGCAAGGCAGGTTCCAATTCGGGATGCTTGAACGTGTAACCATTGGCGGCTAACCGACTGGGCAGGACTCGTTGACTCGTCATCAGGAGCGCGTCGGCCATTTCCCCGAACGCCAGTCGCGCGGCAAAAGCGGGCACAGGGAAGATCGTGGGACGGCGCAGGACGCGTCCGAGTGCGCGCGTGAATGCCTCATTAGTACACGAGTTGGGGGAAACGACATTGATTGGACCCTCCAGCGCTGGTGTTTCCAGAGCAAACAGAATCGCTTGTACCGCATCATCCAGCGACGCCCAACTCATATACTGTTTGCCTGTCGCGATCTTCCCGCCGAGGCCTAGTTTGAAGGGCGGCAGCATGGTCTTTAAGGCCCCGCCATCGGGGCTTAGTAGCATGGCATAACGTAGATGGACCACGCGGATGCCGGCGGCACGGGCTGGGTCAGCTGCGGCCTCCCACTCCTTACACACGTCGGCGAGAAAGCCCTCGCCAAGCGAGCTGTCTTCAGTGAGTTCAGTATCCCCGCGATTGCCGTAGTATCCTGTTGCCGAAGCCAGAATGAGTGTGGCGGGTGGTTGATCGAGTTGTGCCAAAGCCTCCGCCAACGCCGCAGTGCTTTTCACGCGGCTGTCGCGAATGCGCTGTTTCTTGGTAGCCGACCAGCGACCGATAATCGATTCGCCACCCAAATGAACCACGGCATCAAAATCGGCGAGTGCTGCAGGATTGTCCAAGGTGTAGGTTGACGCGTCCCATTTCAGTCCATCACTGCCGGACCGTACCAAACGTGTAAACTCGTGCTGCTTGGCCGCTATCGCTTTTACGAGGGCTTCACCGACTAAGCCCGTTGAGCCTCCCACCAAAACCTTCATAGCGATATCTCCTGTCCGTTTCAACGCACCAGCTTGAGCGGATCACGATCCGACTTCGCAATGCGAATGTCGACGGCCGGTCCCAGCATGCTCTTCAGCTTGCGGCGCAGTGTGACGAGATAACCTCGCTCCGTATGCGTATGCTCTGAAAGAATCACCGTGATCCCGCGCTCTATGCTGCTGAGGATGTCGTGATGCTTCATCTCACCTGTCAGATAAAGATCGGCCTCGGCCGATTCAATCGCACTGATCCCCGCGCCGGCGCAGATGGCTACCTTTTTAATGGAGCGAGCTTTCCCGTTTGGTTGGGCGACGCGCAAGTAGCGTGTATTCAAAAAAGCGGTCACTTGACCTCGGATCCGGGTAAGCGTTTGCGGTTGCTTGAATGTGAGGAGGCGACCGGGGCCATCCGGAATCGGCGCAATCTCGCCATCTTGATCACCACGCACACCCTCGGCGAGCCAATCGTTCACGCCACCGTCCACGGCGTCCAACGCGGTGTGCGGCGAGTAGAGCGCAATGCGGGCCTCGATCAACGCGAGCAGACGCCGCTGGGCCGGATCGGCAGGCGTTAGTTCGCTCAACGGCGTGAAGATCGGAGGGTGATAGGCGACAACCAATTCAGCGCGTGAGCGGATCGCTTCCGTCGCCACCGCGGACGTGCAGTCAATTGTGAGTAGAATACGTTTGATGCGGCGCGAGCGGGTAGGGGCGATTAACAGACCTACATTATCCCATTCTTCAGCCAACTCCAATGGGGCGATGGACGCCAACGCTTGGGTCGCTTGCTTGAGTGTGATGTCTGACTTTTTTTTCGAGCTCATGACCTACACATTGAATAGGAAGTGACAAACGTCACCATCCTGCATCACGTAGGTCTTTCCTTCAAGGCGCATCTTGCCTGCGGCCTTGATCTTCGCCTCGGATTGATGTGTTTCGAGATCGGCAATCTGGAACACTTCAACCCGGATGAAACCGCGCTCGAAGTCGGTATGGATCGTGCCCGCTGCTTGTGGCGCTGTGGCTCCCTGCGGGATCGTCCAAGCGCGAATTTCTTTCGGGCCAGCCGTAAAGAAGCTTTGTAAGCCGAGTAGTTGATAGGCTGCGCGGGCGACTTTTGCCAGCGCTGGTTCGTCCATGCCCATCGATTCAAGCAGCTCAATACGGTCGTCCGGCTCCAGTTCGGCCAGTTCCGACTCCACGCGGGCACAAACCGGCACCACTTCACCGCCATGCTGATCGACATAGGATTGAACGCGCTGCACGAGAGGGTTACCCTCCAGCGCATCGCCTTCATCGACATTGGCGATGTAGAGCACCTTTTTGGCAGTTATGAGACTCAGTCCTTTCAAGACCCGCTGATGTTCAGGCAGCGTAAGTTCAAGAAAGCGCACCGGACGGCCTTCGCTCAAGATCACATGGCATTGTTTCAGAATCTCAATGCGCAAGAGTGTCTCTTTATCGCCGCCACGGGCATTCTTTTCCGCGCGCGTTAGCGCATTTTCGACCAACTGCAGGTCGGCAAGTAGGAGCTCGGTCTCAATGGTCTCGATGTCGCGGACGGGATCGACATCCCCATCAACATGCGTGACGTCCTCATTCTCGAAACAGCGCACCACATGGAGAATGGCATCCACTTCACGGATATGGGAAAGAAACTGGTTGCCGAGACCCTCGCCTTTACTCGCGCCCCGCACCAAACCCGCAATATCCACGAGCTGCAAAACTGCCGGGATGACTGATTTGGTTTCGATGTGGCGATTGATTGTGTCGAGGCGCGGGTCCGGAATAGGGACCACCCCGACGTTCGGGTCGATCGTGCAAAAGGGATAATTATTCGCCGCTGCGCCCGCATTCGTGAGCGCATTGAACAGCGTACTTTTCCCGACGTTTGGGAGACCTACAATTCCAGCTTTCATGTGTAAATCCTGTCTTTGAGTGAAAGGCGCGACAGTCTATCAGACATTGTCGAAAGGGCAACTACTGCGTGAGGGGGGGGCTTAGAGCAAGCGTAAGAACACGAGAACGAACAAAACAATCATCACTATTGCGCCCCAACGCGTCAGGCGTTGCTTGGTGGGGGATGCATGGGGAAATTCATAGCCACAAATGG
>SLCI01000075.1 GCA_007125875.1 Kiritimatiellia bacterium
ACTGGAATCCATTCCGCTCAACACGGCCTTGGCGCGAATGCGCTATGCGATCGACAAACTGCGCACGACACTCACCACGGAGTACACCGACTTGCAGAGAGGCTGACATGAAATCACGCGAACAATGGCAGGATGAAGTGTTATTAGCCGCCAGCGGCGAGCTAGCGCCACGACGCCAGCGCGCCCTGCAAAAGGCGCTGGCGCAGGATACCGAGCTACGCGCATTCGCGGAACAACTCGACGCGCTGCAGTCACAGCATCCTACGCTCAGTGACGCGGACTTGCAGCTCAGTCCATTTACGCTGAATCAGATCCGGGACGAAGCCACGCGCCAACTGGCGGGTCAATCGGATCGTCGCCGCGCGCACTATGCGGGCGCACGCAGTCCGTGGGCGATGTGGCGACCGGCCTTGCTGTACGGCACCATTTCCGCGCTCCTCTTGCTGTTCGGGTTCCGCTTCGTTGTTCAGCCCCCCACCACACCGGTCAGCACCCCCGATAACGGCTGGGCGCTGCTCGATTGGAACGCGCAATTTGATGAGGAGCTGGACGAGTTGCTGGTGGGCTTAACCCAACTGGCAACGCAAATCGATGACTGGCACATCTGGCTGAACGATGACCTGGAAAACGAATGGGCCTTGGAATTATTAGAAAGGAGACAACCATCATGAAACATCACACCACACGCTTCCGCCCGGCAGTTCTGCACTTGCATAGGGGCCATGTTTTCACCCTCATTGCGGGCCTGGGACTGATTGGCTTAACCGCACTTGCACAGCCGCCTCGTGAGGGTGCTCCCCGTGAGCGTCAACGGGCACGGCATATGGAGCGTCCCACTCAGCAAGAAATGTCGCCCCATGTGCGGGAATGGATGGCCTCGTTGCGCGAAGTGGATCCGGAAGAATATGAGCGACTCCGCGAAATGCGAGAGAACGCGCCGGTCGCCTTTCGCGTCGAACTGCGTCGCCGCATCACTGAAGCGCGCACGATGGATCATATTCGCGCCGAACATCCCGGATTCTACGAGTACTTGAGTGGGCTGGACCGGGAAGAGCGAGATAGGCTGGGGCAATTGCTCCATCACGTGGCCCATCAAGACGGCCCACCGCGCGCGATGCAAAGACGGATGGCCCTGACGGAGTGGGAAAACAACATACAGGTGCGCGCAGCCCTAGCCGATTGGCAGGCCGCGGAAACCGAAGAAGAGGCCGAGGAGCGAGTGGCGGCGCTGCGAGAGGCCATCGCCGGTGTCTTTGATGAACGCACAGAGCAGCAACGTGCACAGATTGCCGAACTCGAGCAACAGGTCGGGCGACTGCAAGAATTGGTTTCCGCACGCGAAGAACGGCGTGAACATTGGATCGATCGCATCATGCAGCAGCTAACATCTGAATGACGCTTTTCAATAGCGGATTCCGTGGTATGGTGAGCCACAGGAAAACGCTATGAGTCAGCAATCATTCGATTTTTGGTACGCTTTGCATAATACCGAGGTCATCCACCCCCCGACGGGGCGGCTGGAGACGTTTGGCAGCACCATTGTGAACTATCATCTCCTCAGTGAGATGATGGACAGCACCAATGAAGTCATCATTCGCGAGGGTCGCATTGAAGCGTTTCGTCCCCAGATCATCACACCCAGCAGCTTCAACGATTCGCCCGCAACCGATTTCGGTCCGGAAGCGCAGCAGTACATGGAGTGGCTAAAGGAGAACGCCGAGGATTTGGTGCTTTTGCGCTACGGATTTAAGATTAAGAAAGAGGAAATCCGCCGCTACACCGTTCACGAATCACTCGGCGTGGTGACGGGCCAAATCGAAGACGAAGTCAAAAAGAAAAACGATCCGCTCAGCGCCGTGGTGGTGGGCGTTGAGCAACCGTGGGAAGTATGTCTGCTCAAACTGATGGTTGACGTCATGCAACGATCGGTCTTGGCCAACGTCAAAGACATGCAGCAAAAGAACCTTTTGCCGATGAATCCAGAGCAAAGCGAGCAACAGCGCCGCACCGAGATTGAGCAGGACTTCCGCGCCGCCGCCCAGAATCGCAGCCTAATCCAAGATCTCGGACGAAAATTGCAGAAGTACAAACTCTTCGCCGATTACGAGGACCGCTTCTTCGCGCTGGTTAAGGGCGGGTAAACTGCGAATACTGATTTCGGCTATAACACGTAGCCGCGACCGTTAGGACGTGGATTCCCAGTCGCTCGATACCGTCATCCACCGCCTGACGGGTGTGTGTTGACCGATTCCGTAATCGAGGGGCGCTACCGGCGATCCGCAAGCGGACGCCCTACAACACTCGTTGAAAGTCGCGCTGTAGGGCCGTCGCTCGCGACGCGCCGGAAAACTCAACACGCCCTAAAGACGGCGGCTGATTCGTCGCCGCGAAGAATGCCACGACAAACGCAAGAATTGCCATGCAGCGATCATTGCGTTTTCGCCCCCCTCCGTTAGCATTCTGTTATGCAACGGTTCGCGAAGAGTCCATGAACTGACACGGTAGCGCCGTGTGACGGCTAGACATGCAGGGGTGCATTGTTGATTGAGTAAGGGCAGTGGCTCGCTTCACAATGAGTGAACGTCACTGCCTTTTCGCTGCAAAAAGTGCAGCATCAACAGTAGGAAGCAGCAGTGCACTCAAAATTCTTTCTCCGCGCGGGACTCATCCTTTGCCTCGCGCTCGCTACGTCGACCACCCTCAATGCCCAAACGCTGTCTTGGTTCGGGGCCACCTTTGCGGTCGTTAGTGTCGATGAAGGGAGCCGGGAATGGCTCCGTGCCGGTACGAGCACATTTCATGACCCGTTTCATGGCCACCACTTCGCCGTCCATCAAGGGCAAACCCTTCATCTGGGCGGCCAAGCGCAAACGTTCCCACAAGTTTATGGGGTATCGGTGCGGATGTTCTGGCAGGTCAGGCAGGAAGTCGCGCCAGGAACCAGTTTGATTGTGCAGTCGGGGAACTTCCCGTTACCCCACCGCGATCAAATGAATAATAATGATCGTTGGGAACAGCATCCCGTGCCGGGCTCCACGCCCGGCGATCCGGCCCACAATGTCAATGTGCTGGCTGGCCTGACTCCGGGCCAGTACCTGTTGCAAGTATGGTATCGCGCGCAACAAGGTGACACTACAATCTGGGATACCCGCGACGGCGCCAATTATACCGCCACACTCACCATCGAAACCGACCCCAACGCGCCGCCGCCCGGACAATCTTTCACGATTCCGGAAACCCCAACCTCGTGTGACCCCGTTCGAATCGTTTACGATGCCACAGCAGGCCCCTTAGCCGCGGCCGACCAAGTCTATGCCCTGATCGGCTTTAACGGTTGGCTGAACACACTGGAACTAGCCATGGAAGCAACGGGCCCCCAGCAATGGGAAGTCGTCGTTCCACAACGGCGCTTGATGGGGTCATTGGATTGGGTCTTCCATGACGGCCACGCCAGCGACGAACTGCGCCAATGGGATAACAACCTGCATTTGGACTGGTCAGTGGAGTTGGCAGCCTGCGATGAATGGGGTGATATCATTATTGAGGCCCCCATCAAGCATGCGACGGTTCCGCCTCATCAACGCCATGTAGCATTTTCCGGCCGGACGGAATATCTCGAAGGACCACTGCACTGGATCAACGAGACGACCGGGCAAAGCGGAACGGTACCGGCGGAGCTGCACTGGGACGTGTCGGCCCTTCCCCTCGGAATCGGACTCAACATCATTCGCTTCGAAGGTACCGCGCAATTGTTCAGCCCGAATCACGGCGCCTGGGATTGCGCGACCAACACGGTGTATCAGACCGATGGCTGGCACTGGCGACAGAATGCGGGTCAAGGCTGGGGCGAGTGGGCACTAAATGTGTGGGGCGACGGTGGCTATTTCCTCGCCAACGACAGCTCGACGAATTTGGTGAGTCATCCTTTTGCCTGGGGGCTGCACTCCCGCAACGGCGGACATGCCCGCGCCACACGACGCCTGCCCACACACTTGCGGGTAGGCGAAACCGTGCAGATGAAGTTTGAGAACAACAACGTGCAACCGGGTGGCTCCGTCGGAATCAGCTTACGCGATGGCTTTGATCAACGGCTGTTCACCTTCATGTTTGTGGGCGGCGAAAGTGAATACCAAATCAATGATCACGAGGACGGCTGGCGAACGGGTATTCCATGGAAGAATACGGGACTAGCGCTGACCTTTGAACTGACCAGTCCCACCACCTACCGATTCGTTGCAGATGGACAGGAGTTTACCGGCACGCTCAATCCGACGGAGGATGGCGTCATTCGCCTATTGCGTTTCTGGAGCTCGAATGCCGGTTCCGGTGGCGGGCACAATACCTATCTGGCCGATCTCAACATCACGGGCACCGAGCAGCCACCTCGCACCGTCACGGCCACATGGCCAGTCACACGTCAAACCGGCGCCGATTTACATTTCGTCCGGCATGGCCAGCAGCCGCGCATTGAACTGTCCAACGCGGCACCGGACCAACTCTACACGCTCTACCAAACCAGCGATCTCGTCCATGGCCCTTGGACCATGGTCACCAACAACCTGCACAGCGACGCCGACGCGATCAGCCTCAGCACATCCTCATCGGAAACCACACAATTCTTCCGCATCGAGCCCCAAGACAACCGGACCTGGACCATCGACAATCCGTACGCAACGGTTCATTGGGACCATCACGAGCGGCACAAGTCCGCGCTGCACCTGCACACCACCATGAGCGATGGCGGCGGCACACCGCCGGCGGTCGTGGATCGATACCGCGCGCTGGGTTACTCCATCATCACCATCACCGATCACGACACGCACGGACCGGGCAATGACCCGGATCACCCACACCGCGAACGAACCACCTGGCCATGGGAATCGTTTGGCCGCATCCCTGAAGCACTTCATGTGATTGGATTCGAGGGCAACGAAATATCGCGACCCGCCCATATCGGCAGCTTCTTTAACGACTACGGCGATGCCCAGCAGTCCTCCGAGGACCAGGCGCTGGAGGAAATCGCTCAACGCGGCGGCATCGCCATGATGTATCACCCTGGCCGCTATACCTGGCACGGCAGCCATCGCACCGTCGATTGGTATACCCAATTGTATCGGGACCACGAGCATCTCGTCGGGGTCGAAATTTATAACCAAGTGGATCGCTACCCACACGATCGGGAGACGTGGGACGGCATCCTGACACGCATCATCAACGAGCGCCCCGTCTGGGGCTTCTCGAATGATGACATGCACAGCATGAGCTCCCAACTGGGCCACAACTACAACATCATGCTCCTGCCGGAGCTGACTGAACATTGGGTCCGCCAATCCATGATTCATGGCAACTTCTTCTACGTGCACTCGCCGCACGCGCATCACGGTCCGCCCCCGCCCTTCATCCGCAGCATTAGCGTCAATGAACGGGATGGACGGATCAGCATCCAAACGCGCGGACACGATCGCATCGAGTGGATATCCGACGGCAACGTAATCTACACCGGCGACGAAATTGATCTGGACGCAACGTCTGCGCTGGGGTCTTACGTACGCGCAGTGGTGTATGCCGCGGACAGCGACGCCTTGATCGGCACGCAACCCTTCCGCATTGTGCCACAAACACCTTGACGCGCCCCCGCCCCATCACGACATACTGGCCACGAGCGATCGCTAAGGGCAAATCGTAGTCCATTAGGACGTGGATTTCTATTCGCTTGATTACGGTTGGTAGCCGCGTCCTGCCTGCCCGCCTATGGCGGGTTAGGACGTGGATCTTAATTCGCTCGCACGAACATCATGGACACACTCATATTAATCAGTTTATTGGCGCTGGCGGCCCTGATCCTCGTCGTGCTCATCCGCAGTTGGCGCGATGCCCCGGACCGACAAGCCCTCGCACGGCTGGCCACGCGCGACGCCGATTACCAGCAAGCCACTCGCCAACTGGAGGAGCAATCCCGCGCCCTGACCGAACTGCAACAGGAGAATGTGCGACTGAAAGCCGAACTCGAACACGAGAAACGCAGCGCGGCCGAAAAGATCCAAACCCTCACCGACGCCGAAAAACGCCTGCAAACCGCCTTCGAGAATCTGGCAAACCGCATCTTCGAAGACAAAGGCCGGGCCTTGACCGAACAGCATCAACAGCGTCTATCTGGCTTGCTTCAGCCGTTGAAGGAACAACTCGAATCCTTCCGTAACCGCGTGGACGAAGTGCATAAACAGGAAACCGAACAGTCCGCGCGCCTGCTGGAACAAGTGCGGCAACTACAGGAACTGAGCGGCAAAGTCAGCGAGGAAGCCAACCAACTCGCGCAAGCCATCAAAGGCGATAGCAAACGGCAAG
>SLCI01000017.1 GCA_007125875.1 Kiritimatiellia bacterium
CGGAATGCATTCGCGTACTCACCAGCATATGCATAGCCCATCCCAGGGATCATGCCCAGTAGACCGCCCAACCAAGGCCGCTTATCTCTCCCTTGTTCAAACCGATGCACTGCCTCGATGGCTTCAGCAGCCTGTTCTTCCGGCAATCCTGCCAATACATCTCGGGCCGACTCCAACTGATTCTCCTGTATATGAATGCCCGCTAATCGGCGACGTATGAAGTGATCCACTTCCAGATCAGGATCACTACGCATGAGCGTACTCCAATAGAAGCGTGCGCTGCCAAGATCGTTACGCTTACGGGCCACCTCCCCACGCAGCAACAATGCCGGCTGATCAAGTTGCGGCCAGGCATCTTCTGACAAGTCCAGCATCTGTTCGGCGACGCCGAGACGGTTGGCTTCCATGTATTGATGGGCCGACGCCCAAAAGAATCCTGCCCGACCCTGCGGCCGATCAACCATTAACGCCAAGCGACGAAACTCCAACGCCGCCGACGCCGAATCTTGTTCCTCAATCAAGCGCAAGGCCAAATAGAATTCAGGGCGATCGCTGGCTAGTGCGCTAGGAGTCACCCATAACAGGTGAAACGCGAATACACTCAGCAACAGGACAAGGACTGCATGTTGCCCCCGTCGGCATTCAAATAAATGACGCGGTCTATGAAGGCTCCCTCTCAGAAATAGCAATACAGTACCGCATGTTGTCATCGGTTATATCTCCTGAACCAAAAGGAATGATCTTCAATCGGATTATAATATTTGACTTCTCCGTTAATCAGAATCGGACGGATACGGTGGTTCACATGATCCGTTTCGCGAATCAGGCGATCAGCCGTCATGGGAATTCCCATCAGTCCATAGCGGCGCGTCGCCTGCAAGCAATACTCCGAGCAGCTTGGATACATGGAGCAGCGCTGACCAATCGCTGGGCCAATCTGAGTTTGATAAAATCGCACCAAGCCGATCGCCGGCACTGACAGGAATGCCGGAACTGACGAAGCCGGAGGCGGAGGAGCGGCTGTTTCACGGATTGCGGGTGTAAAAAGGCGGCGGCTAGTGCGAAGCTGTTGTCGTAACGGGTGGCCCTCCTCCATTAAGGCGGGATTTCGGATCAAAAGCACCCAGAGCGAGTAGGCAGTCTGCGCAAAAAGTTCCGGGTTGGGACTGTCCGCGTATGCGCGTTGCAGCCAGTACAAGGCCGCACAGGGCTCGTCGTTGCTCCAATAGATGCGACCAAGCTGGAACTCTCCCCATGCGCCTAGTTCCCGGTCTTCTAAAGAACGAAGCAGATCGCTGGAATCCTGTCTGATTTCCGGTTGATCGAACTCGCGCTGCAAACTGGACAAATGATAGATCACCAGCGCTTCAGTCTTCGCTATATCAGCAGATTGAGCGCGCAGCGCTTCCACCCATGCGCCGTCCCAATCCTGTTCTTGATACAGCGCACGCGCTAACTGCGCCGACGCATAGGTGCCAGCAAATGAGTCTGCAGGCAGGACAAAATAAAGGGCGCTAATCAGTACGATTAGCGCCCTCAATCTAGCTCTAGGCTCTAAGAAAGACAAAGAACCTTAGAAATAATTAGATCCATACTCGGCTGCCAATTCACTTGTCGTGATGCCTTCGTATCCTTGAATACCGTCCCAGATGGCCAAACCGATGTTCAGAATCGGGATCAACCGCCCCCACTCACGAAAGTGCAGATCCTTACCTTCGTTGAACTCACCTACGGTTCGTATACCGAAGCAGCAGCCTACCAACAGTCCGCCAACACCGCCGGGGCGTGCATCAACTTGTGCGGAAGGGACCATGCCCAACATTAAAAATAACGCGATCGCTGTTATTGCTATTTTTTTCATCATTTGCTCCTTAAAAATCGATTAGAAGTACAGCGCGCCATAATTCTGGCGCAACTCCGTTGTAGTGATTCCTTGAGCACCATCAATGCCGTTCCAAATGGCAAAAACCACACCAACGTAAGGAATCAATTGACCCCATTCACGGAAGTGAAGGTCTTTCCCTTCATTGAACGCACCCGCTGTGCGGATACCAAAACAGCAGCCGACCAGCAAACCACCAATACCGCCACGCCCCTCGCCCGCATCACTGACCGATGGAGCCGCGAATAGCAGCACTGCCGTCAACATGACTAAACCAATTTTCTTCATGCATCTCCCTCCAGTTAATAGACTCCAAGGATAGGAATCCGACTCTCGCTCGTCAAGAGATTAAACGGGCGGTCTCGGTTCTCCTCCAGGGTCATTCAGTTCTCCGCACGGAATTTCTAATGAACGATTTGGACCCCATGTGGATGGACGGAGCTCTGCGACGCCGCGATAGGAATGGAAAATGGCTAAGCGCTGTGTGGCTTCCGGTCTCGCGGAGCTCGCCCCTCCACACGCGAGTCAAAGCATACTGTTCATTTTGGAGGGCGGAGCTCTGCGACGCCGCGATCTTGCATAGGCAAATGCAAACTCTTGTGCGGCCCCCGGTCTCGCGGAGCTCGACCCTCCACACGCGAGTCAAAGCATACTGTTCATTTTGGAGGGCGGAGCTCTGCGACGCCGCGATCTTGCATAGGCAAATGCAAACTCTTGTGCGGCTTCCGGTCTCGCGGAGCTCGACCCTCCAACTTGTTGGGAGCTGCGTGTAAGTGGTTCTCCGCAAGCAAGTCTGCGCAGAGAACTTATTGTCCCTGAGCCCTGCTCAATAGAGCAGAATATTCATCCATCGCTCACCGGAGGCACCCAGCGCCCAATTTCCACTCCGCCGAACAATATGTCTGCGCCCGTTACGGCCGAGCACGTCTTCGTCGACATCGATCACATGCGCTCGATGCCGCCCCATTGCCCTTACTTCCTCCTCCGTCGCAGTTCGCCCGCTGAGTGGCACACCGGCTTCGGAAACGGTCAGCACCACGGCCTCGCCGCGATGCGGTGGTCCCTGCCAGAGCAACGGATAGCGAATAAAATAGTCCGGCGTCTTATCACTATGCAGTGCGATCGTGAAGGCAGGCGGTAGTTCTTGCAGATAATCCAACAGGCTGAATCGCAAATCGCCGTCGCGCTCGCCGAAAATCGCTAACGGGTCGATACCGGTCAGATTGAAACCGTGATAGGTGCCGTGCACGACCGGCAAGTCCTGCGTGCGATACCAGCTCAAGAAACGCTGATTCTTCACCACGCCGACCTCCAGATGTAAGTGTGCCCGCACCATGGGAAGTCCTGTGCTGGCGGTGTTTCCCATCACTCCAATCACTTGGCCGCGCTCTACCATTTGCCCCTCGGACAACCCTGGCTCAACGCGCGCGAGGTGCGCATACAGCGTGTAGATTTCGCCAACCGGGTCGTCATGCAGCAGCACAATGTAGATGCCGTAATTCGAGTTGCCGGCCACTCGGTTGATATAGCCCACTCGACCCTCAGCGACAGCATAGATTTGGTCGAGCGGACGCCCCCTTCGATCGCGCTGCATTGAGGCGATATCGATCCCCATATGAAAAGCCGGCAACAATCGACCGCCAAAGGATCGCGTGCGAGTGGAACCGAAAAGTGCAGACTCAATGCGCCCTGAGGCTGTCGGCTGAAAGACCTCGGTAGACTCAGTATTCCATAAGTCGTGCTGATCGGTCGGATACGTGTATTGGACGGGCGGCGGTCCAGCCGGCTCTTCCACGATCGGCGCCACTACGGCGGTCTCGGCCACCGCTTGATCTTCATGCGGGGAGCGCGACAGCAACCACCGGAATAAGTAGTAGTCGGCAATCAGCAGTGGAATGATCCACCACGCGTGACGCTTAAGAAAAGCCCACCACATACTAAGCGTTATATACGGGGCAGCAGTCGGCGTCAGCCCATTGACGCATAAAGTCCGCCAACTCAGCCAGCGAGGGAGGCCGCGCATTCCGCACGTAGAAGCCTGACGCGCACACACCGCTGCCGATGGCTTCCTCCGGCTCTAATCCGGCCAGCAGTCCCCGGCAAAAACCGGCGTTAAAGGTGTCACCCGCCCCAGTAGTGAGCACCGGTGAGGGCGCGTAAGGACCTTCCAGGTGGCTTTCGCCTGTCTGCCCCGCCACATAAGCGCTGCGCAGCGGGTGGATTACGGCGTACTTGATTTGGAGGGTTTCACGGATGCGGAGGGCGCGATTGCGTAAATCCATATCGGTCTCCCCCAATAAGACTTGCTCGACCTGCGCAGATTCTTGTTCGTTCATCCCCAAAATCATATCCGCCTCGGCTTGCATGGCGGAGATCAACTCCAGCACCTCGCGAATATCTTCAGGCGTGCGTTTACGCGGGTCGGCGAGATCAATAAAGAACCAGAGACGTCGATTCGCCGCACCCAACACTTCTTGCAAACCTTTGAGGATTTCGTTCATGGCTGGCAACATCGTCCAGTTGACGGCCGCGATCATATCGAGCTGATCCACCAGTGCCATCAGTTCACCCGTCGACATCTGCGAAAGTAGATTGGACCAGTTGACCTCCTCGAGATTCTGCATTTGTCCCATCAGCAACTTACCGTCTACGAATTCCAGTGCATCTGTTGTTGCTGGGTTGCTCATCGAAATGACGCGATCGCAGGCCGCCGCAAAATCGCTGAACACGGGATGCACTTCCGGCGCACCGATGCAACCTGCGTAGGTGATCCGACAGCCCAGATGGTGGAGACCATCAGCCATGATCGGGCCATTGCCGCCTAGCTTGATCTGCTGCGGCACCAACTCAATATTGGCGCTGTAGCCCGCCGCCGCCTTGATACGATCCGCGTAAGCGGCCATAGAGTCCATGCGCGTGTATCGATGAGTGTCCAGGCGCGAGTCGACAACGTGTAAGATGGTATCCAGAAACCCGTCAAAACCAACGAAGACCTTGGGCTGGCCTTGCGCTCGATCGAGTTTATCCGCCGCTGTTTTTATTCGTTCCGTGGTTGTAATCGCTTCATCCTCCACTATATTGGTCACCGCATTAAGCCCCGCATGGGGGAAATGCCAAATCAGAATTTATATAAGGAGGGTATAAACCGATGGAACTCAAAACGCAAGATTCGCCTGTGATCGAAAAGACAAAAGAGCTCTGCTCAACACTGCTTGAGCAGCCGACTTTCCACCAGATTCGTGACTCCATTGAGCGCTTTTCCCAAGATGAGGCCGTCCGCGAGCAGTACAACCAACTATGCGATCGCCAAGAAATGCTCCAACAGAAGGATGGCCAAGGCATGCCCATCAGTGATGAGGAAATTGAGGCGTTTGAAAAAGAACGCGACGCACTATTCGCGAATCCGATCGCGAAAGAATTTATGGATGCGCAACAGGCACTGCACAAGTTGCAGCAAACCGTTGGCCAATATATCAGCAAAACCTTCAAGCTGGGTCGCCTGCCCACAGACGACGACTTCGAAACGGGCTCGTGCGGCCCGAAGTGTGGCTGCAGCGGCTGAGGGCTGCTTACCTACGGTTTCATTCCGATTCATTCTCTGGGCAACACAGGGGTTCTCCCCTCCAGGGCGTGTTAATCAACACCGGTTACTATAAAAGCATTCCGGAAGGACACGCTTCGTCGCGTCCTCTGTGAATAAACCGAAAAGGTTTGGAAACTGGTATGACCTGCATTTCGGCAGGCTCCGCTCGAGGTGACACCGGTGGGAACACAGTGCCAGGAAACGGAGGAATCTCGTCATCCCGAGCTTGCCGAGGGATCTCAATCCCAACCAACAGCCGTGCGCCTCCCGCACAACGACTGATGCCAGTTGCTGTAACTTTTCCGTACATTCTCAGGGCAACACGGCCTGTCCGCCGTAGCCTTGGCGAAGGAGGAAGGTTGCCCCTCCGGTACACGCTAAGCAGAACCAGTTACGACAAAAGCATTCCGGAGGGACGCGCTCTGTCGCGCCTCTGTGATACCCTGACAAGTATTGGACGCTGACATCAAATTAGCTCCGCGAGAGTGTATCTTTAATCAGGGTCGCCATCGCCGGGCCAACGCCCGGCACAGACTGAATTTCCTCTAGACTTGCTCGTTTGAGTCGGGCAATCGATCCAAAGTGAGAAAGGATCAACAGCTTGCGCTTTTCTCCGATACCGGGGACTTCATCCAGTATCGATTCCCGTAATCGTTTCATCCGCAAGCGACGATGGTAGGTTAAGGCAAAGCGATGCGCTTCATCGCGAATCTGTTTGCAGACCTTCAGCGCCGGCGCGTCCTCCGGAAACTGGATTGGTTGACTGAGATCCCCCTGAGACGCATAGGCCATTTGCATCGGATAGATTTCTTCGAACTTTTTGGCTAAACCGATTGCGGGAAGCGATTGCAACCCCAGCGC
>SLCI01000174.1 GCA_007125875.1 Kiritimatiellia bacterium
AAAGGCGCGAGCGTAATCGGTTCTCGCGATCGAATTCCGGCACTTCAAAGCCGCGAATGACTTGTCCGTCCATGCCCATCTGGGCTTCGGCATCCGGAATCGGCGCCGTCCACGCCAGCCAGCCAATCCCTACGGCCAACGCAGTCGCCGCATATCGCCACGTGACGAGGCCCTGTATTTTCATGTCCGTTTCCTTCCAACAACTTTATCAATTGCCTGCAACTGATCGACCAGCTTGGGCAATGCAGAAAAACGAATCGCATTGTCTTTGTCCGACAAGGCTTTGTCGGGATTCGTATGCGTTTCAAGGAACACCGCATCGCAGCCCGTCGCCACGGCCGCACGCGCCAAATGTGGTGCCCAGCGTCCGTCACCGGCTGTGCCAGAGGCGCCGGCACCCGGTAATTGCACACTGTGGGTGGCATCAAAGATCACGGGATACCCCCACTCACGCATCACCAATAAGCTACGCATGTCGGCCACAAGATTGTTGTACCCAAACGAAACGCCACGCTCGGTGATACATATCTTGTGGTTTCCGGTCGATTCAACTTTCTGCACGATGTGCTGCACATCCCACGGCGCCAAAAATTGGCCCTTTTTGATGTTCACCACCGCGCCGCTGGCACCGAGCGCGAGCACGAGATCCGTTTGACGACACAAAAAGGCCGGTAACTGCAAAATGTCGGCTACCGCTGCTGCGGGCTCGACCTCTTCGACACCGTGCACATCGGTGAGGATGCAGAAACCGTGGCGCTCCTTGATTTCCTCCAGGATCTCGAGTCCCGCTTTTAAACCGGGCCCGCGATAAGACCGCACGGAGGTGCGATTCGCTTTGTCATAGGAGGCCTTGAAAATAATCGGCATACCGCTGGATTCGGATAACTTCGACAAGCGGCGCGCCAAATCGAGCGTCTGACGGCGGCTTTCAATCACGCAGGGGCCCGCAATCAGTACCAAAGGGCGCGCGCCGCCCAAGGCGACCTGGCCAATCTTGATGACTTTGCGTTTTGTGCTCACTGCGTTAATCCTGCCTCTTTCAATGCTTGTTCAGCCTCTTCCACGTCTCCCGGCTCATCAACGCCCAACGCGCTATGCTCCGTCACCAACACCTTCATGCGTGCACCCAAATACAACGCGCGCAATTGCTCCAGTTTTTCCGCCTCCTCCAACATCGTTGGTGGCGTTTGCACCAAGTGCTGCAGAAACGCGCGGCGATAAGCGTAAATCCCAATGTGGCGCAAGTATAGCGGTTCCCCGCTCCCATCACCATTCTTTTCCCGCCAGTGCGGGATCGGCGAACGCGAGAAATACAGCGCCTTGCCATCCGCCGCGCACACTACTTTCACCACGGACGGCTGCTCAACCTCGGCCGGATCCGTGATGCGGGCGGCCGCCGTGGCCATGTCCCATTGGTCCGGCCCGGTGATTACGGTGGCGAGCTCATCAATCAGGGCCGGTGCAATCAGCGGCTCGTCGCCCTGCACGTTGATGACGGCTTCGGCATCAAGATCGCGCACGGCTTCGGCGATGCGGTCGGTGCCGGAGGGATGATCAGCCCGCGTCATAACCGCTGTGCCGCCAAAATCGGCCACCACATCGGCGATCCGTTGTTCGTCGGTTGCCACGATCACGGCCGACAAGGCGCTCGCCTGTGAGGCCCGTTCCCAGACCCATTGGATCAGCGGTTTACCGGCGATATCGGCGAGAATTTTGCCCGGGAATCGGGTCGAGCCCCACCGCGCCGGAATAATGCCGACCACCTTGCTCATTCGATCGATTCCAATAATTCGTTGGCACGACAAGGTGCCGTACCGAGTTGCGCGACCACTACGCCAGCGGCGTAGTTCGCCAGTTCGGCCGCTTCCCGATGCGTGGCCCCGGCAGCCAAGGCCAGCGTGGTGGTGGCAATGACCGTGTCGCCGGCGCCGCTGACATCGAACACCTCGCGGGCGCGGGTCGGCACATGCACGGGATCGCCGTCTGGTTCGAACAGCAGCATCCCTTGCGGCCCCAGCGTGATGACCAGCAGCTCCACGCCCCACTTCGCGCGCAGGCGGGCGCCGACGTCGATCAAATCGCGATCTTCCAGTGGCGGGACCTCGTGGACTGGCTCTTCGCGTCCGACGGCCGCGTACGCTTCTTTGCGGTTCGGCGTGGCGACGGTGATCCCGCTAACGCGGACGGCATGATCATCCTTGGGATCGTATCCGACCGGAATTTTGCGCGCATGGGCAGCGGCAAGGGCGGCGTCGACCACGGGCTGACAGATCAGGCCCTTGCCATAGTCCTCGATGATGAGTCCGTCCACCGTTTGAATGGCGGCTTCTAGCACCTGACAAAATTGGGCCGTATCGCCCTCGCTCAATTGCAGCGGTTCTTCCCAATCGACCCGTACGACTTGTTGCCGTTCGGCGATGATACGGGTTTTGACGGTGGTGCGCGCGGAGGCTAGCGAAAGCAGGTGTTCGACCCCCACTCCGTCCTCGTGCAACAGACGCTTCAACTCTGCGGCCTCGCGATCGTCGCCGACCACGCCCGCGACAGTCCCCTGCCCCCCCAACGTCTGGATATTGCAGGCCACATTGCTGGCACCCCCCGGCATGCCTTTTTCGTGCGTGACCTTCACTACGGGCACAGGTGCTTCCGGCGAAATCCGGCGCACCGCGCCATAGATATATCGATCCAGCATTAGGTCGCCGATTACCAGCAGGCGCCGCGTTCCAAATGATTCCAGCAGTGCTTGCGCACGCTCGCGCGTCAGGCTCATTGATTACCCTTCAAATTCGTCATCGTCCTCGTAATGATCCAATATCCAAAGATCATTACCCGGCCCGCGCACTTCGTGCAAAACTAATCTGATGCTCGCCACGGGGATCTGGCCGACCATTTGCGTCAATAATCGCCGATCATCGTTCGACACCCAGAGCGTCATTCGCCCGCGGCGCACAAAAAGTCCCTCGAAGGCCGCCTCTGGCTCGAGCTCCACACTTCGAACACGTCCATAATTTCTCAGCCGAATCCGATCGGTGCCGCGCGCTTCCAGCCACAGGTCATAAATCTTCTCATCCGACATGACGCGAAAATGCTGCTTTTCGTTTGGCTCGAAACCGACGCTGCGCATGAAATACGCGAAGCTCAGCAGGTCACGCGTCTCGGGCTCCAGTTCGAAATTGTCCTCACGATCACGGGTTTCAGAACGCCAATAGGCGATACCGTTTTGGTAATCGAACTTGGTGATTTCGTGTTTGCGATGGCGGCCCTGACTCATATTGAGTTCAAAGCGCAAGGGCAGAAAGGTGTGGGGATCGATTATGCTTTCGATCACGTCGTCGACCCGATAAATGCGGTCCAGAAACGAATTGGAACGCGTGCGGATCCGAATAGACAACAGGGTACGATTGTACTCCTCGACCCAGCGAGTGCTGATAACGCTGGTTCCTACCGGTATGCGGCCCCAATACACGCGATAGCGAATCTCTTCGCCTACCGGGAACCACAACTCGGGCATTTCCATTTCCTCGGGCTCAGGATTGCGCTCCATGACGGGATGGATCTTGGGAAACGGAATGATCTCTCGCTCTTCTTCCTCTGCTTCCTGATCGTTTTCCGTCGACTCAGGGTCGAGGGCCTCTTCTTCTGCGGGTGGCTCATCCTGCTGATCGATCGGGTCATGCTCCTCCGCCGGGACCCACACCAGCGAGGCCATTAAGAATAGACAGGCCAACCACCCACTCATGTGCTTTAACTTCATGCTAATCCTTCCAAAAATAAATCGGCCCGCTGCGCATTGCGTGCCTACATAAGACGGCCCGCGGGTCACCTGTATTCAACGCTTATCGGCCGGTTTGCCGATCACACGGATGAGCATCAACTCGAGCGCCAATGCGCTGGGCAACGATGAGCTCACAAGTTGTAGATGGGTTTCGGCGAGCTGGCGTTGAATCAATACCAATTCTTTCAACGTGTACTTGGCGGCTTGATTCAGTAGGAGCATGGTTCGATACGGGTGAACTTTGCGCGGATCACGCGACAAACCGTCTAGCCACTCTTCGCCCTCGGCGTCTACCGACCAGACCGCTTTGCGATAACTCTCGTTCCCCTCCAGCCGTACCCATTTACGCTGATGACACTCCTTCAACACCAGCAAATCGCGGAAGCGGCTTTCTAATCCGAAGATTAACGCGACGGGACTCTCGCCCTGAAATAGTAGCTGCCGGTACACTTCCAAGGCAGGGCCAAGCTTGCGATGTCCGGTGTGATCCGCCAGCGACCAACTGATCGATTCGCGGCCGGGCGCCACAACGGCATGGATATCGGCGACGGTGACGGTGCGATCCGCTGCGCCTTTATATGTGGCGAGCTTTTCTGTCTCCTGCATCAAACGGCGCGTGTCGCCACCCACAACCTGCACAAATAGCGCCATCACGCCGGCGCCCGCGGGCTTTAGCCCGATGGCTTTCCACGTATCTGCGACGCGATCTTTGGCGGCTTGATCGGCTTCTTTCTCTTTTTCAGGCAGCTTAAATTCAACAATTTCGCCTTCGCTCTTGGCGACCTTCATGAAGGCACCGCGTTTGTCGAACTTCTGCCCGCTGATCACCAGCACATGCCCCTCCGGCAAGCCCGTCTTGATCAGGTTCTTCAGTACTTCGACAACCTTTTTGACCTCATCGGACGTTCCTGGTAATGACCCCGAGAACATGCGCGCATCGCGCAGCCAGACCGTTTTTCGTCCTCCGAAAAAACCAACCGTTTGGATCGCGCCCAGGACTTTCTGCAAGACCTCGACGGCCTCATCGACCAGGTTCACATCGCCAGCAATCGTTTCCAGGCCAAGCGCCTGTTCCTCCTGCGGACAGGTCTGATCGACAATTACGCGCGCCTTGTGGTCAATCGCGTATTCGTCGTCACCGGTAATCACAAAGAGGCTATTACTCATGGCCACAAGATCGATTCCACGCGCTCAAAAAATTCGGCCTCATCGTCGAGCGACCAGCCATAAGCGATTTCTAGTGTGATGTGTAGATCGCCGTGGTGCTCCAGTACCCGGCGTAAAAACGTGCCCATCTCGTCCGGCCCCAACGCCTGCGCGAGTTGCTCGATCAGCACGGTTGATTGACGATAAAAAGAGCGATTCTGATCCGGATCGCGCGGATAGGAAGTACGCAGCAGGAGATCATCCCAGGCCAGACGATATTCTTCCGGGATGAGCTCCCGTTCACGATGCAGCGACACGCCTTGCCGTAATTGATGGCGCTTACCCAGTTCCCAACCGAGCCACTGGGCCAATCCTTCCTCTAACCATAGCGGAATATCATCGAAGGCCTGTTGTAGCCGGAAATGCACCAATTCATGCGGGATATCCACCTGACTCAAGCCATGCGCTTGATCGCGACGGATAAAGAGTTCGCCCCCAAGATGGACCGCAGCCCCCTGATAGCGCCCTCCCGACATGCGCATCAAGCGGCGCCATACCCGTTCATCATCAACCACAAACCAGCGACCACGCGTATCAATGGGCTCCAATTCCAGCCGTCGCGCGATTTCAGCATCCGCCCATTCCACCTCGCGCGCGACCCGGTCCAATGTGCGGCGATTGGCCGCATGATATATGTAGCGATCGGATTCAGCATGAATCCAGCGCGCTGGGCGTCCGCGCAACGCCGCACGCCCCAACGCCGACATCTCCTGATCGGAGAGTTCATCCCACGAGCGAAGTTCATACGGAGCCGCCGATTCGGCTACAGGCACCAGCACGAGCTGCAGAACCAGTAACGCCGGCAACATCAAGCGGAACGCTCGCGCGAGGGAGATCTGTGGAGACAAGTTGTGCATGTCGTGTAAACGTTAATCCGCGCATGGCTTCGCTACAAGTCAGAAGAAGAGAGGAGCTCGTTGTTCTTCGTTTTTCGTTTTTTTGTTACCCCCCCCAATCGATCTCCTTTATTTTTCGCACCGGCGAGACCAACTCGCGGGGGACGGGTCATACCAGTTGCTATATCTTTTCGGTACATTCTCAGGGCAACACAGAGAGGCTGTCCTGTGCTGGAGTTGCGCTTGGTCGAGCGTTGCCGTGGTTGGCTCAGGGCTGTTGATTGGGATTGAGATCTCTCGACTTCGCTCGAGATGACCAGTGTTTGGTTGGCGGTGAATGCGCAGGTAGTCGGTTCGACAGCGAGGGGTTTGTCCAAAGCACCGCAGAGCGGCGCACTCCACTTCAGGT
>SLCI01000068.1 GCA_007125875.1 Kiritimatiellia bacterium
CGCACCTCGCGGATAAAGGCATATTTGGCCGCCACGGCCTTCAACTTTTCGATGAATAATTCGCCCATGCGCGTCGCATTCTCGAGCAGGTGTTCCGACTCGATCGTTTCAATCACGGCCAGCGCAGCCGCACAGGCTAATGGCGTGCCACCGAATGTAGTGGCATGCGTGCCAGGCTGAAAAATGTCGGACAATTCCGGACTTGCCGCGATGGCGCCGATCGGGAAGCCGCCACCAAGCCCTTTGGCAAGAGCGATGGCGTCTGGTTCGATGCCATAACGCTGATAACCAAACCAGTGGCCGGTGCGTCCAACCCCGCATTGCACCTCATCGCAAAAGAGCAGGATGCCCTTTTGACGACAGAGGTCTGCCACACCCTTGATGAAGTCCGGTCGCGCTGGTCGCACGCCGCCTTCGCCTTGAATCGCTTCGATCAGGATCGCTGCGGTCTGGTCGGTAATTGCGGCGCGAACTGATTCCAAGTCGTTGAAATTGGCATAAGCAAAACCGGCAGGTAACGGTTCGAAGCCTTTTTTGACCTTGTCCTGGCCCGTTGCCGTTAACGTGGCCAGTGTCCGGCCATGAAAGGAATTGCGCATCGTCAGCACTTCGTAACGGCCCTTATCTTGTCCCCAATAGCGGGCGAGCTTGATCAGGCCTTCATTCGCCTCGGCGCCGGAATTGCAGAAGAAGCACTTGCCTCCCAATGACCGCTCTGACAACGCCTTCGCCAGTTGCGGTTGTAGCTCGTTATGGAACAGGTTGGAGACATGTAGGAGCCGACTGGACTGGCGCCGGATCGCGCGCACCAAATGTGGGTGACAATGACCTAGGTTGGTTACGGCGATACCCGCTAGGAAGTCCAGGTAGGCATTGCCCTCAGCATCCCATACCTTGGTGCCGCGACCCTTAACTAGCGCGATCCCCGGGGCATAGGTCGACATCACATAGCGCGAATGCAGTTCCTGGATCTCGGCTGTCTTCACTAGTGCACAATCTCCGTGCCGACGCCTTTGTCTGTAAAGAGCTCGAGTAACAGCGAGTGGGGCATTCCCGCATCAATAATATGTGTTTTGCGCACGCCGGCTTTCAATGCATTTACCGCGCCGGTGATCTTGGGTAACATGCCACCATCAATTACGCCCCGCTTGATCAAGGCATTCACTTCATCAATGCGTACGGTGGAAATACGCGATTTGAGGTCACTGGGGTCGGCCAGCAAGCCCGGCACATCCGAGAGGAAAACCAGTTTGCGCGCTTTGCAGGCGCGCGCGATTGCCGCGGCGGCGTCATCGGCATTGACGTTGTAGATTGCACGCTCAGCCCCGCGGCCGAGCGGTGTGATCACCGGCGTAATGCCGGCCTGCAAGAACGCCTCAACGGGAGCAGCATCAATGCCCGTCACATCACCGACATAGCCCCAGTCGAGCGTCTCGCCGGTCTTGGAATCCGTTTCCTGATGCTTAACCACCTGTAGAATATCATCGCCACGCAACCCGCGGGCCTTGCATTCAAAAGACTGCAAAACATGAACGAGTTTGGGGTTAACCTCGTGATTCAATACGGTTTCAACGACGCCGATCGCGGAACGATCTGTTACACGCAGGCCCTTCACGAAAGTGGCTTTCAGGCCCTCCTGCTGCATCTTGCGCGAAATGGCTTTGCCGCCACCATGGACAATCACCGGCCGTAAGCCGACGCAGGCCATGAAGGCAATATCTTTCAAAATATTGTTCACGCCCTCTTGGTCATCCATGATGCTGCCGCCAAATTTGACGACCACGGTTTCACCGCGAAAACGCTGAATATAGGGAAGCGCCTCAATCAGCACAGACGCCTTTTCAATCACATGTTGCATAATGCTCCCAAACCACTTGCCACGCCGCAGATCAACTTATTCCACATTGATCCGCACGTACTCTTCTGTAATTTCGCAGGTATAGATGACGGCGGTCCCGTCACCGATGTTCAAGTTTACCCGCAGTATAAATACCGGCTGTGCAATAATCGTTTCCAGGTCCTTGCGCGAAACGCCCGTATAGATCCCGCTCTGCACCGCTTGGACATCATCATACCAAATATCGACTTGGTCTTCCAGTATTCGCGCGCCGGAATAGCCCATCGTCTCCATCACCCGACCCCAGATGGCATGAGCGCCTGCCCACGAGGTTTTGACGAGGAAGGAATTGGCGATGGCCCGTGCCGCTTTATCCGCATCGGTATCCGAGTTGGCGCCCTCAACGAGCACGGTAATGCGTTTGTGCGAACCCTCGCCATCATCCACAATCTTTAAAGCCAATTGCAGGGTCACCTCATGCAGTGCCTCGACAAATGCTGACCAATCCGGATGCGCGGGCGTCAGTTCGGTACTGTGCTGCGCCTGTCCGTTCGCGAGTAGCAACACCGTGTCGTTGGTGCTTTGATCGCCGTCAACGGTGATACGGTTGAAGCTTTGATTCACGGCGTCCGTCAATGCCTGCTGCAACGCGTCGGGCGCGATCTTGGCGTCCGTCAGGCAAAAGGCCAGCATGGTCGCCATGTTCGGCTCGATCATGCCGGCACCTTTGACGATCCCGCTGACGGTTACGGGCTTGCCTTCGACTTCGATCGTCACCGACCAATGTTTCGGATACAGGTCCGTCGTCATGATCGCTTCGGCAGCATCGCGGCCTCCCGCTTGGGAGAGGGCAGGGACCAGTTGTTGGATGCCTTTCTCAATCACTGGCATGGGCAATAAGTCTCCAATCGAGCCCGTTGAACACACGAATACGGTGTCTACCGGCACGTCCAGCGTGTCGGCCGTCCATTGCGCCATCTGGGCGGTATCACGCATGCCCTGTTCGCCGGTGCAGGCGTTGGCGTTGCCGCTATTGATCACAATCGCCCGCGCCGCGCCACCCTTGATGCCTTCCCGGCACCATTTCACCGGTGCCGCGGTGACTTGATTGGTCGTAAATACGCCGGCGATCCGAGCCGGTTCGTCCGACACGATCAGGGCCATATCCTTTACATCCCGCTTTTTGATGCCGGCCCGCAGCCCGGCGGCTCGATACCCTGTCGGTAGCTTGATTTCATCGTCTCCGAGTAATTGTTTTTCGCTCATGATGCTTCATCCATCCAATCTAACGTTCGTCGCATTCGCTAGGACGTGAGTCGGCGCGCACGCCTGGCCACCGCCTAACGGCGGCAGCTACTAAACTCCGTTTCATAGCCGCGTCCATTAGGACGTGGATTCCTGTTCGTCTCGAAAAGTTCATCCTCCGCCTAAGCAACGTGTTGATTTATTCGCGGTGCGCCGCAAGCGACGGCCCTACAGCCTGGATGTCGGAGTCTTCTGTAGGGCGTCCGCTTGCGGATCGCCGGATTCAACTCACGGTTCAGCATAAATCACCACTGTCTAACGACGGCTACGCCGCGGATCAAAATGCGCTGAACGCCTACCGTAAACTTATTAAACTATATAAAAAAACGACCCCGAACGTTATGCACATTCGGGGCCGCAATCAATGGGAAATGAGTTGGCTTAACGTTTCGAGAACTGGAAGCGTTTACGAGCACCCGGTTGGCCAGGCTTCTTACGCTCTTTCTCGCGTGCATCACGTGTCAGGCAGCCGGCAGACTTCAGCGCGGGCTTTAGTTCCGGATCGGCTTGCACCAGCGCGCGCGAAATGCCGTGACGAATCGCGCCGGCTTGCCCAATTTGGCCGCCGCCACCAACGTTCACCATGACATCATATCGCTTGACCGTGTCAGAAATCACAAAAGGCTGCTCAATGTAGCCACGAATGGATTCGGTAGGGAAATACTCGGTTGCATCCTTACCATTGACTTTGATCTTGCCCACGCCCAAGGCCAATCGGACTCGCGCGACGGATGTCTTGCGACGGCCTGTGGCCCGAAATTCAGCTATCTTTTTTTCTGCCATACTTATTCCACCTATATCTTACGCGTTCGGAAATCACTCGTCGTTCAGGCCGTCAGCGGCTCGGGCTTCTGGGCGGCATGCGTATGCTCCGCACCAGCGAAGACCCGCAAACGCTTGAGCATCTGTCGGCTTTGCTTGTTTTTCGGCAACATGCCGGCCACGGCCTGAGTGATCATGCGGGTCGGATTCTTGGCGCGAATGTGACGCGCAGGGAATTCACGCAAACCACTGGAGTAACCGGTGTAATGCTTGTAGATCTTTTGATCTTCTTTGTTGCCGGTCAATTTGACTTTCGCCGCATTGATTACAACCACGAAATCGCCCTGATCAATATGGGGCGCGAACGTAACCTTGTTCTTGCCACGCAGCGTAGCAGCCAACTCTGTGGCCAAGCGACCGAGCGGCCGATCTGCTGCGTCTACCAGTATCCACTGGCGCTCAATGTCTTTTTCTTTAACTAATGTCGTTTTCATCAAATACCACTTTTCGGATTAGAAATGGGTGTAAGGGCGCGAAAGATACTCATTCCGCGGCCTGACTGTCAACACTTCTGTCGACTTTTTTGGGGCCGGATTTTTCCCCTAACGCCGCATGATACCGTAAATAACATAGGACACACAGAACAGCGAAAACATGACCAGCAGTAGCATATAGCCCGCTTGCGTTGCCCAATGCGGTTCATTGACCTCGGACGGGCGGCCGTACAGGATCAAAACCAGCGCGGCCAGCCCGCAAACGTAGCTGATCATTCTGACAATGGTATACAGTTTTCGCATCACAGTCCCATCATAAACGTCAGCAAGCTACCCATATAACCCGACAAACCAATCACGAGCACGACCGATGCAATATGGTAGCGCTTTGTCCGGCTATTTCGGCGTTCGATTAGCGCCACCAGTGACTCATCAACGCTCTCAGCACGTCGCTGGGTGCCCCAACGCAGTTGGAGGGGGCCCATCACCAATAAAAGGGCGGCGGACAGGACAAATGATAGTCCTACGCCCAGTAGCGTTTGGGCCGCTGCGCCGGATTGCGCGATCTGTGGGCCGGAAAATCCCGTAATCGTCAAACAGATCGCGATCAGGCTGAGCAGCATTTGAGCGCGGCTCTGCAATACTTCGAAATGACCGATCAGCACGGAAAATAGTCGTGATTTATCGTCGCCATGGATTTCTTTCAAATACGCCAGCTCTTCTGAGGGAGCGAGCATGCGTAATCGAATCATTCTCAATCTCCTGATTCTTCCGCCCAAATTTTTAAGCCGGCATGACGGAAAGGCGTGGCTTTCGAGCCGTTGAGCCGGATGAGAATAGCGGTCATATGCTCAATCGCCCGCGCACTGACGGCTAAACCGGCGTTATAAACGGTCACGCCCAACTTTTCGATCAAGGGGGTGGCCTTATCTTTGGCTTCCTTGCTGTTGCCACAGATCAACACATCGCAATTGATGCGCGAATCAACGTGGTCCAACACATAGGCGGATATATTGTGAATGGCGCCAACGACGGGCGTATCCTCGCCGAGGATGGCGACAGCTTGCTCGGTGGCGGAACCCTCCGCCGGTGGGTCAAACTTCTTCGCATTGCCTTCTGCTAACGGCACTACCACATCAACTAGAATTTTGCCTTTCAGCGCATCCTTCAAAGATTCCAAGGTTGGCTGATGCCCGGCAAACGGTGTCGCCAAGACGACGAACTCGTCCGCTTCAGCGACGGCTTCGGCATTGCTCATACCGGCAATGCTGCCTTCGGCCTGTCCCAGGCGCGGCTGCAATTCCTCGGCGATGCGTTTTCCTTTATCGTGATCACGTGATCCCATCACGACATCTACCCCTGCCAATGCCCAACGCAAGGCCAATCCTTGTCCTTGCGGGCCGGTTCCGCCCAATAGTGCAATCTTCATCCTGCTCCTTTTGCTATTTTGCTATGACTAAAACTGATTTGCTGTTCCGGACTATGCAGGGATTATTCAATCCCACGGCGTCAATCTCCTGACAACAATATGCTATTCATGTTTAACCGTGTAAAACTAGCGCTTAATCAGTCGGCGATCAATCACGAACCCTCCCCCCTCAGTTCTCGGTCCAGGGTCATTCAGTTCTCCGCAAGGAATTTCTAATGAACGATTTGGACCCCATGTGGAGGGCGGAGCGCTGCGACGCCGCGATCTTGCATGGGCAAATGCAAACTCTTGTGCGGCCTCCGGTCTCGCGGAGCTCGCCCCTCCACACGCGAGTCAAAGCATAATGGTCATTTTGGAGGGCGGA
>SLCI01000152.1 GCA_007125875.1 Kiritimatiellia bacterium
CACCCAATTGACCTTCCTGGAAGGCCTTCGCGATCGCCAGCGGCACTTCGGCTTGCGCCTCGATAACCTTGGCTTGCATCTCTTGCACGCGAGCGCGCATTTCCTGCTCGTACGCGATGGCCATGGCACGACGGCCTTCGGCCTCGGCTTGACGCAATTTCTTGTCGGCCTCGGCGCGCTCGGTTTCGAGCAAGGCACCGACGTTGGCGACTTCACGGGTTCCGCTCACACCGGCCACGCTGACGTCGGCGATATCGATCGAAACAATTTCAAAAGCGGTTTGGGCGTCCAGGCCGCGCCCTAACACGCGCTGACTGATGTGGTCCGGATTCTCCAACACATCCTTATAGGTCGGCGAAGAACCAATCGCACTGACGATCCCCTGCCCCACACGGGCGATAATCGTGTCTTCGGTCGCACCGCCGACAAGACGCTCCAGATTGGCGCGCACGGTCACACGGGCTTTGACCAGCAACCGGATACCGTCTTTGGCAACGGCGTCGAGCATGTTGGTCCCTTTGGCGGGATCCGGGCAATCGATCACCTTCGGGTTGACGCTGGTTCGGACCGCGTCATACACATCGCGTCCCGCCAGATCAATGGCGGCGGCTTGCTGAAAACTCAGTTCGATGTTGGCCTTGTCGGCGGCGATCAGCGCTTGTACGACGTTGATGACGTTACCGCCGGCGAGGAAGTGGGCTTCCAATTCGTTGGTGCTCAACTGCAGACCCGCTTTGACCAAGCGGATACGCGCGTCGACCATGATTTTGGGCGGCACACGACGCAGCTTCATCGCAACTAACGTGAACAAGGTGACCCGGGCACCGGAGGTCAGTGCGCGTACCCACGTTCCCAAGAATGAGAAGAAGATACCGACCAGCACCAAGGCGGCGATGGCCAATAAAATGATAACTATATTTACGATCGCATCCATTTTCGTTTGCTCCTTTGTGTTCTACTCAAAATCAGTCCGCGTTGCAGCGGGCACGGGCGGCGGGACGTCCGTCGCGTATTCTACTCCACGTATTCCCAGAATCAACGCACCGAGGCCGATTATCGTAATGATGAACCAGGCCACAGCCCCGACTATAGGCAGATTCGACCCGAGGTAAAGGAAAAGCAGGCCGAGTAACATGGCTCCGGCGATCACGCCGAAGGATTGATGGCCGCGACGACGCAGCAACCATCCGCCCAAGGCAATGGCAACGATAATCTTGCTGACATAAAGCAATACCCCGTAGGCCGCAAACAGCAGGAAAGCGAGCGGCAACCCGATGAAGGTAAAAGCGACCATCACGCCGGCGAGCGGGATCAGAATGAAGGCCAACACCCCCACCAGCGCCGATTTCCAAAAGCTATGGCGCAAGGCCCGCACGCTTTGGCCGGTGAGGCGCGGCGCCAATCCGATCAGACACAAGCCCACCAATATGGCCGCCAGATAAAAGTAGATTTGTCCCAACCAACTGCTGCGTCCCCATGTTACGGCGCGCTGTGTATCATCATGATCGGAGGCGTGAAGGTCCTCTTTGCGTTCTTTTTTATCGCTGGGAAGGGGCCGTTCCTCGATATGTCGTAGCCGCCCTTCAACCACGGCATTTGGCGCCATAACGAATTCGCGCGCCCGGATGGTTGCGTCACCACCGACCTGCCCATTGATGACCACTCGATTGGCGCTGGCAATAAGCCGCCCATCGATTTGTCCCTCAACAATGATCGTCGGGGCAGCGAGATAGGCAGCATCTTCGATCCGGCTGTCGACACCCAGCCTCAACATATCGCCTGCTGCCGCCATCAGGTTACCAGCGGTGTGACCTTCAAAAATGAGATTGTCACGCGCTACGGCGCGCACACTTTGACGTGCGTCCGGCACGAGGTGCAGGTTTACGCCAGCCAGCCAAATATCCTCTTTGAAGACCCCGTTCAACTGCGCATGGTTAGCCACACCAAAGAAACTGCGCTCCAGGGTGCCATCAACAATAATCTGACGGGCCGCCAGCCAAAGCTCGCGCGATTCGGTCGCATCCCGAGGCAGCAGGAACTCCCGTTGATACTCAAATTGTGCCGCGCCCGCATGCACAGCGACGATCAGCATTATCGCAGCCCATATACCATGCAAGCTGGCCGGACGTTTGCTCATGCGCTTGCTGACTCGTCAGCCTGTTGAGGTTCCGCAGAGGCAGGCGGAAGCGCTCGCACGGTCAGATGGTTTCCAACAACGTGTACCACGCGAATCCGTGCACCGGCATCAATCCACTTGCCTTCCGCGACTGCATCGAGCCGCTTGCCATCGATCCGGATCAGTCCGGAGGGACCGAGCGGCGACACGGCCTCGCCTTCTTTGCCGACATAATCGCGCATGGATACCGCCGCACTCTTGTACCCTGCCGTATCGGTGGAGAGAGTCAGTGATTTGCCGATTGGTGTGCGCGGCAGAATTTTAATCCACAAGGCAATTGAGATGCCGACAAAAACCAGAATCAGTAAGGCCGCCAGAACACCCTGTTGCGGGCCAAAAGCTACAAAGCCCATAGCCATGGCTCCCATCAAAGCGAATCCGCCCATCACGCCCAGCACACCGCCTGGCACAAAGATTTCTGCACCGAGCAAGAGTAGTCCGGCAAGCAGCAGGACAGTGAATACTTCTGTTGGGCCCATAATACCTTCCTTTAAGCGCTTTCCGCCGCTTCCACAATGATGCGGTTGCCATGCACCTCGACGACACGTACTGATTGATCGACTTCAATGTATTCACCCCGTGTGATCACGTCGAGCTTTGTGTCTTCAATCAGCGCGCTTCCAGCGGGATAGAGCGGAGACAGCGCGATACCGACTTTATCCAGCCAAGCCGATTGGTCCTTGGACGAGGAATAGCCCGCTTCACGTGTGGTCGCATCATCGAGCACCAAGCGATGAAATATTGTCGTGCGCGGCAGAAACCTGCCCAATGCAGCAGCACCAACGGCGGCCCCGACGATCGCGCCTGAGAGCTTCAGAAGCGGTAACTGCAACTCCGGTAGACTGGGAATCCACGGATCGCCCGGAAACCGCTCAACCATAGCGTTCAGCATCCCCCACAGCACCAGCGCAAGGCCTGTGATGCCGATGATCCCAAAGCCCGGCAAGACGAACAGTTCCACGAAGATGAGCGACACCCCTATGATAAACAGCAGGATATCTTCGTTACCGGCCAGACCTGCGATGTGATGTCCGGTGAAAAACAGGAGCAAGCAAACAATTCCCACAATGCCGCCGACCCCGAAGCCCGGAGACTGGAACTCAAGGTACAGCCCCAGGAAACCCGCCATCATGAGCAAGGGACCGATCGCCTGCAAAAACCGCGCGATTTGCTCGGCCAGAGTCACCTCGAGCTCGACGCGTTCCGCCCGATCAAAACCAAGCATCTCAAGTAGCTCATCAAAATTGTCGACTGTTCCTTCAGACAACAGGGGCTCTTGGTCCTCGCCGAAGCGCCGCTCTGCTTCGATGTTCGTCAGCGTGAGTAGCTGGCCCTCGGCGCTAATGACTTCGCCATCCAGAATGAATTCAACCTCCGGTCGCACCATCGCTGAGGCCAGTGTTTCATTTCGCCCTTTGCGCTGCGCAATGCCGCGCACAATGCCGTCCACATAGGACATAATTTTTTCGCGCTCCGCATCCGGCAACGGCTGTACACCGCCGCCGGGCGACATCAAGATCGGCATGGCATCACCGATCTTCGAGCCGGGGGCCATAAAGATATAGTCGGTGGCGAGGGCGATGATCGCGCCGGCTGAGATCGCATTGTGTTCGACAAACAGATAGGTCGGCATTTCAAGGCGGGCAATCAACTCAATGATGTCCTCAGTGACGTTCACCGCGCCGCCCGGCGTGTCCATGGGGAAGAAGACCGCATCGGCATTCATTTCGGTCGCCTCCCGAATACCACGCCGAATGACATACAATAGGGCAGGCTCAATCGGGCCACGAATGGGTAGAATGTAGATCAACCGATCATCAACATATTCCGCCCCTTCGACCAATGGAACGGCATCGACATCCACATCTGCCGTACCCGACGGCAAACCCAACCAACCTAAGCCGGTCAACAAAACTCCAATAAAAAATAGCCAGCGATACTTCATGAGCGCTTCCTGTTTAGCCACACTGTGTACCACAATAGTACAACAGAATACGCTTTCATGACTAGAAAAGAGAATTTCGGCCTGAAGCGCTCGCTAATCGGGCTCAATTCTTTCTGTCGTCGTTAGACGGTGGGTAGCGTTATCGAGCGGATAATACCAGTTTCCACTACTTTTCGGTCTATTCTCCGAGGACGTGACGGAGCACGTCCCTCCGGAATGCTTCTGCAGTCACTGGTTCTGCTTAGCGTATACCGGAGGGGCAACCTCTGTGTTGCCCTGAGAATGTACCGAAAAGTTATAGTAACTGGTATAACAATCCACGTCCTAACGGACGCGGCTACACTTTTTATCCGCGCCCGATGATTTATTCATCATGCTCCGGCGAAGGAGGCACCGCATCCCGCAATCGCCGATCATCAATAACATCCAACGCCAGATCGCGGATCGCGAGCGCACTGTCCCGGTCATCCATTGCTAAGGCAAGACGGATCAATCGCAATGAACCGTCAACGAAGGTGTCTTCAGTGTGAGCGCGAAAATGGTCACCGCCAAAGCGGGGGTCATCGTACATGCTCACATTTTGGTCGTACAGACTCTTGACCCGTGCAAAGGCGCGCACGGGATCACCAATATACTTCTGCGCCAGGTCATAGCGCTCAGTATCAATCACGGTGTCTCTGGCAATTCGCCAAACACGGCGCGCCCGCGCAGGATGCTCCTGATCAAGATATTCAAATACCTCGATGGTGTTCTGCACGTTGTCGAGTTGACGATTTAACGCGTATAAATCATGGAACATCTCAAAGTCGCCACTCTCGCGCACTGCCGCCTCTGTGTTGTCCCGCAACTCGAGCAGCGCCTCCATGGCAGGCGGATACTTGTCAGCCAATGCATTCCAATTACTCAATGCAAAAGAGAGGCGAACGCCGTACATGGAGGGCTGATGGTCCAGGACATTTTCGTGAAACCAAATATGACGCTCCAAGGCTTCCGCATACTCCCCTGCCCGCGTCAACTGTCGGGTGGTCGAGAGATACTCATGCATGCTTTCCGCATGGCTCCACGTCACCGCCAGCAAAAGGATCGTGATCACCCATACCTTCATGTTGCGTCCTTTCGCTTACTCACTTCGGCCCATGCTTTTCGAGGCTGATTCCAACAAAGCGACCACTTCCTCATGCCCATTACTCAGGGCACGATCAAGCGCCGTCTGCTCCAAGACATCGACTTGATTGACATCAGCCCCGGCCGCCAGCAACAACTCGATGTATTCCGCGCGGCCCCACTGACTTGCCCACATCAAGGCCGTTTCACCGACCGTATTCGTCGCATTGACATCGGCTCCATGATCGATCAGTTCGCGCATAATACAAAGCATGCTCGGTACATCATCGCGCGCAACCGCCATCATCAGCGGCGTTGTGCCCATCGGATCGTTGAGCGGCAAATTTGGATTGGCGCCTTCGGCCAGCATTTCACCCACGGCATCGCAGTCGCGCACGGCCAATGCCACCTCCAAGGAAGACTGCGTCCCACCCGAAGGAGAAGCGCAGGATACACCAATACTGCAAAGCAAAATTGTTGCACCCGAATAACATAGCCCACGCAGAATCTTGCCGCTTGATGAAGCCGCCCGCGCTCGTGTCTGCTTAAACTTGTGCATACCGCGATCCAGTCTTGCCATTGTATCCTCCTTCATGGCGTGAGTTCGTATGCAAACGTGACCTCCGAGTCGCAGAGGTCAGTCCATCAACATTCTGGCCGCACTAATATATACCCCCGTGAAGGCCTCTTCCCACTGGGGCACCAGTCGTTGAGCTTCCTCAAGATAGTGGAGGGCCTCGTCATAATTGCGGAGACGGTAATTAGCCATGCCAAGAGCCCAGTAGACGTAGGGATCGCCTGGAAACTCCTCCATACGTGCCTGCCCGCGGATGATGAGATCGTCATACGCGCCCTGCATCAATAGGTCGTTGGCTTCCTGATGGAAAGCGCTCCGGTCAGCGACAGGATCCGCAGAAGCC
>SLCI01000130.1 GCA_007125875.1 Kiritimatiellia bacterium
AATTCTTGCACAAACTGATTCACAATCCGGGCGTCATGAACAAAGAGTGTGTTCTCGTCATTGATCTCATTGGCGTTGCGACTCCAGTTGGCTGAGCCGGTGATGACGGTGGGGTTATAGGGAGTATCGGCATCGATCAGCATATACTTGTGGTGAAGCTTGCGGGATTCCCGATCGCGAAAGACGGGCGGCGCATTTCTCCACGGGATGTTGGGGTTCAAATATGATGTTTGAGAGGCTGTGCGGCCTTGCATATTGATATTTGCTGACCACCACTGATTCCAAAAAATCCGCTCAAATACACCCTTTAAGACGAAGCCAGTCAGTGCGCCTTCTCCGGCGTCAGGTGATCCCTCCCATTTCTCTTTAATGACGTTTTCCAGTTGGCTGTCAGACCAGGCGAAAATACAGAAGTAGAGCGAAGTTTGCGCATGTTCTTCGACAAAGGAGGTAATTTCATGAATCACATCATAGCCGGGCGAAAATAGAATCCGTACGTCAATGTCCCTCATACGGACATGGTGTGCCGGTTGATCTTGGTGTTTTTCGCTACGAAAACGTGCCATGCGGCTATCCGGTATTTCCGTTTCAGAGCCCCACATCTGATTAAACTCGGCGCGATAAATACGTGTCGCCTCAGGAGAGTGCAGTTCGATTAGGTTATTCGAATTGCCTCCGGGCACTCGGGCCATGCGGTTGCGGTACGTCCCGTAAATACCGGTTTCGGTTATATTCATGCTGCCAGTCAAAACCCGGTAATCGTCGATCAAGATAAACTTGTTATGCATTTGCCCGCCTGGACCGTAGTAGTGATTCGGCGCACGCTCTGCTCCGTTTACTAACAGGTGTCCGCTTTGCTGGCCGTTACCGATGCGCAACGTTTTGTACGGCATGTCGGATGGATGGCGAGGGAGACCGAATGCCGCTCGGTAGTCAGGGTCAGCAACGGCGAAGATCGGTGAGTTGGCAAAGATGTGTATACTATCGCCCGTACGCAGCTGGCCATCCAAGCCGCGCAGCATGCGCTCCAAATAGACTCGCATCAATCGATAGCGCTCGTTGCGATCAAGATCCTGTTCCGGTTTTGCATCAATCAGGAGGCGAATAGGTAGCCCTTCGGCCGCTCGCTCCATAAGCGCATCCACCACCGCCGGCAGGTTGATTTCATACAGCGCCAAATCGATTCGATGGCGCGCCTGACGGATGCGATCAATGATGCGTTCTTCTAAATTAATGCGATGATTGGCCAAATTGTTGGGCGAGGCGAACTCTGTCAGGGCCGATTGATTGAAGAACACATTGATCGTATTTTCGCCGTGAAAGACTTGGTTCAACTCCTGCTCGGTATAGGCGGGCGGATGTCGAAACCCCGGTGTTCCGTACCCGAAATCATAAAGCACCGTGGATTGTGTCCAACTATCAGGATGGCTGCCCGCGGTGTAAGGATAGACGCGCTGCATAGTCGCAAAGCTATCCGAACAGCCGGTGTGCCATTGGTCTACTCGGTCAACCAGCTGCCCTTTGCTGTTATACAGGCGCAGCTCCTCTCCCTCATGCGATAGGTAGCCGGAAAGATAACTATTTACCGGTATCCCCACGAGTTCCCGACGCTGATGTGGACCGAGCAGATAGATTTGGCCAGGCGCAAGGCGCCCAGCAAGGCGGTTCGAAATTGATCCGCTAGCTGTAACGAGGGTCCAATCGGTCAGGGAAACATACGCATCACTGGCGTTGTATAGCTCGATCCACTGTTCTTGAGGAGAATGCTCCGTACCCATCCAAGCGATCTCGTGAAAAATTACGGTTTGGGCATTAGCCGCATGAGCCCCTAGATAGAGTCCACCCAACCCCACGCTCAATCGAGCCATGAAGCGAATGCGATTTGCTAGTTTTGGTATGAATCCCATTCAGGTCCGTAAGTTATCAACAGGACGCCACTTGATGGAGATTAGAAGAAGATTTGTTATGTGTTAGTACCGTGTGATGATGTAACTGACTTATCTGTAACGGGATAAGATAACCTGTTTGCTCGCGATCGTCAACTCGATTGCGAGTGAAAGTTTAGGGGCGCATAAGGGAAGCCATTATTTGGCGAGACTTGTTAACAGGAAGGGAGCAGTCACCTGTGCAAATAGTAGTGACTGCTCCCGGTCGTTTTGGGGCTAGGTCGTGCTGATTGGAATCAGCTTGCGGCGTTCGCGTGCCTCAGCTGACTTCGGCAAGGTCACGGTCAATACCCCGTTTCGAAAGCGGGCTTTTGCCTGATCGGTTTCGATGCCCGCAGGAAGCGGAATAGATCGCCGGAACGAGCCCCATGATCGCTCGATCACGTGATAGTTCGATTCCTTCTCTTCTGCTTCTTGCCGCTTTTCGCCACGGATCGTGAGAAGGTTGTCCGTAAGCTCGATGTCTAAGTCCTTCTCATCGACACCCGGGATATCCGCCGTCACGCGAACTTCCTTGTCTGACTCTGTCACGTCGATGCTGAATGATCCCAGTGTATCGCGGGATCGCAAGTCACCCCACAGCTTGGACGTCAGGTTCCCCTCTTTTTCGCCAAAGAACGAATCGAAAAGTTCGTTCATTTCGCGTTGGAGCGTAACAATCGGGTGATCACTCTGATGTCCGAGGGCAACTTGCTCAGCCGACCGTTTCTTCCGCCATGGAATGAGGTCGCGTACCATGTTCTTCACCTCCCTTCTTGCTATGCTTTGAGATTAAACGGTCTCAATATGGATTTTGCGGGGGCGTGCCCGCTCGGCCTTCGGCAGTGTGAGCGTTAGAACGCCATGCTTCATAACCGCCTCAATCTTTTCTGCATCGACATCATCGGACAGTGTGAATGATCGCTCGTAAGCCACCGGCTCAAACTCCTGATAGAGCACGTCTTGTTGGGGCTCATTCGCATCGGATGCCTGTCCCTTGATGGTTAGCACCTGATTTTCGACGGTAATTTCCACATCCTGTTCCGTCAGGCCGGGCAGATCCGCCACCAGTACCAAGGCCTCCTGCCGCTCGTATACGTCTGTTGCGGGAGCGGTTACCTGCCTGTTCGTGATCGGTTTTGCTTCGCCCTGAACGGGATGAGTTTCATCCTTTCGTGACACTGCATGTTTCGTTGTCATTTTCTTTCTCCCTTCATATTCAGTTTAGCTCTTGATCGCGATTTTACGCGGCTTGGTCGCCTCGCTGCGCGGTAGCGTTACGGTCAGGATGCCGTGCTGATAGCGAGCCGTGATCTTTTCGTTATCCGCCTCGTAGGGAAGGCGAATCGCACGAGCAAATCGACCGGTTCCTCGCTCTTGACGATAGATCGCTGAATTCTCGTCAACCGGCTCGGCTGTCCGTTCACCTTCAATCGTCAGTACGTTGCCATTGACGGTTAATTCGAGCTTGTCCGGGTCCATGCCCGGTATCTCGGCAACAACCCGAATTTCGGACTCATTGCCCGATATATTTACCGCCGGGTAGTCGGCTGCACGATGTAAGCTCGTGTCGAACAAGCGATTCATTTGACGCTGCAATCGGTTCAACTCCGTAAAAGGATCGATTCGATTGCTCCACTGGTTACTGATTAATGGCCACATGATAATCTCCTTTCTGGTTTTTTAAGCCATCGATAAGCATCTGGTATGCCAGCTTTTGTTGATATGCATAAGTTATTTTATAACAGCACTTTAAATATTTTTAATAATTTTATTAATGAGACAAATATGCCCAAATCTTTTATTTTTCGGGATGTTTGTTGAGACAAAGTGACTCTTTTGGTTGCGGCGTCATAGTTCTCTGAAGCGTGCGCCTTCTCGGGGGGACTCTTGCTCGAATGAGCAAAAAGATCGTCACAGGCAATCCGGGGGGATCTTTTGGGTTAGGACTATGCTTGAATTTCGCGTGCCATCTTGTTAATTTCCAAGCTTTTAGAAAGGACTCGCATAATGAGTAGGCATATCCGATGGGTTTTACTGATAGGTTTGGTTGGTCTGCTGCCGCTTGGCAGTGAAGGGCGGGCACCAGCACCTCAGCCATTTACGCTCTTGGTCGTGCCCGAGCGGGTCAACTTGGTAATGGCTTCGATGGACATCGTCGATCGGAGGCCGGTTGCCTTGGTGGCATATCGAACAGTCAGCGGTAGGGATGAGCTGATCTTGCACGGGTGGACCGGTTCGGAGTGGGTGCGGATCTCTATGCAGGATTATGAGGGGGGATACTTCCTGACCCGAACTCCTCAGCGAATCATTTTGGTTGAGGGCACTGAGCCGCTTCCGATGGACTTGGTCCTTGCTTCCGGTTGGGGGCCGCTCGTAATGAGTGTTGAGGCGGCCCGCACCGATGAATTTTTGAATAATGTGGGTCAATTGTTCGAATTCAACCGCGCGGAGTGGCGGTGGTTTGCCAACCGCTACCAATTGGAAGTTGAGGATCGTACGCCTGTCAGTCACCGCGTTTCTTGGTATGATCAGATGAGTGCAGCTCGCCAGCAGCCAGCGCGTAGGGTGGGTGATACACCACCGGTTGTGCCGGTACGTCCTGCGCCTGAACCATTGATTGATGAATTGGATGAGGCGCCCGCACCTGTTCCCGTCGCTGCCCCGATGCTGGAAATGGATCTAGAGGAGGAAGAAGTGATGGACGAGCCGGCCGATCTGGAAGAGCCAGACGAAATGGACGGTATCAAGTAGGCGCGGCTATTATTAATGAAGACCTTTTTGAAGCGAGCACGGTTGCTCGGAATTAGTGTGTTGATGGCGGGCTGTGTATCCGTCGAAGTTCCTCCACCGCGAACTGGTGGAACGGCCCAAACGGATCCGCTAATTGTAGCCCGTATAGGAGATGCCGCATTACTCAGTTGGAATTCAAGCATCAACAATGAGTACACAGTCGTTTATGCCGATGGGCGCCGCGTTGGCGCGGATTGGCGTCCGTTACCGGGCGCGGTCGGTTTGCGGGGTACGGGGCGCGAAATGCGGATCGAAGACCAGATGCCCGCTGATCGGGATCGCCATTATCGGCTGATGATTTCACCTGTGCGCCGATAGCGCGCCGTTCTGTTCAGTCTAACCGGCAGCGTGTTCTTGCAACGCGGCGAGTGGCACGTGCTGTAAAGCGGCTTCGCTGGTTGCTTTGAGAATGGCCGGCGGGGCGACGCCCGCCTCATAGGCTTCAAACCAGCGGGCTGCGCAAACACACCAACGATCACCCGGCTGTAAGCCTGGAAATCCATATTCTGGGCGTGGTGTGGACAAGTCATTGCCCGTGTTTTTCGAAAATGCCAAGAATTCTTCCGTCACTTCAGCACAGACGGCATGGCAGCCAAGATCATCCGCGCCGACATTACAGTGGCCATCCCGATAAAATCCTGTGACCGGATCGTGGCTACAGGGAGATAGCGGTCCGCCGAGTACATTCCGTTGTTTGGACTCATTCATTAGGCGAATCCTATCGTTGATGATTGCGCCTGTCCAGCGTCTCATATTGACGCTACTTGAGCGCGCGTTGCGTCATAAAAGATGACACCGAAACGGTTGAGGTGGTTTAGCTGTGGAAGAAGGTGTTGCCTCATAATCATGACACCGAAAAGATGGAGTCATGAAAATGAGTCAAGATGCACGAGATGAATATGTGGAGCGGCTGCGATACCGCTATGGGAAAATGCGAACAAAGAAGGCGAAGAGTCGGTTACTGGATGAGTTTTGCTCGACCCTGGAACTGAGCCGGAAGCATGCGATTAAGGTTCTGAACAGCGATTCGGCGGGTCTGAAAAGGCGAGGCAGGCGTCCTCGCTACGGTCCGGATGTAGCGGATGCGTTAAAAGCGATCTGGTTGGCTGCCGATCAGCCCTGCTCGAAACTGCTTCACCCCGTTCTGGATTGCTATGTACAGAGCTATGAACGGCGGCATGGCGCGTTTTCGCAGGGAGTACGAACCGCCTTGAGCCAGGTAAGTGCTTCAACGATTGATCGTCTGCTTGCTCCTTCCCGAGTAATTGGATCTGGGCGCGTACGTCGTCCTCAGGGGATTGCGGCCGTCAAGCAGCAGCAGGTTGATATCCGTGCAGGCGAGTGGCTGGTAGAGGTGCCTGGCTGGCTGGAAGTGGATACGGTGGCGCACTGCGGAGGCAGTATGCAGGGCAA
>SLCI01000073.1 GCA_007125875.1 Kiritimatiellia bacterium
GATTATACGAAATCGGGCATATTTCCCGGAGCAGGAGCAGAGCTCTTCTGGGGCCCGCTACTGCCACGTGATTGGCAATCGCGCTTTCGCCTAAACGGTTTCGCGGATTTCTCTCACGTTTCGCTTTCGGACGACATTCCCGTCACGGAAGAGCAACTAGTTGAGCTGTATGACGAGCTGCTGACGCACTATGAGGCAGCGTTGATCAATGACACTAGAAGTCCGCTGAGCAGCCGCAAGATCGATTATCAACTCAAGTGGGCCCGACGCGACATCTTGTCCGGTTGGCGACTTGCGCCAGAAGGTCGAGGCCAGGCCAAGCTGGCGGCGGACTGGCTAACACCCTTCGTTGTTCTCGGCGACAATCCTTCGCCCTTCTTTATCGTCAGTGATCTAAATCTTAAACAATTGGACGTGCCCGGACTCGACATCACCTGGCAAACATCGCACCCGGAGATCATTTCCACCAATGGCCACGTCTCGCGGCCGTCAGGCGATGTTCCCGTCGCCGTTACCCTCACCGCCACCATTTCGGATGATCTAGAAACGCATGAAACGTCCTTCGACGTGCGTGTTATGCCTCAGTATCGGCGGTTACCAGCAAAAATGTTGTGGGTCAACGAGTCGATCAACAAGGTTGCGCGGGTCGAAACCGACGTCCATTACTTCCCAGCGGGAGAGGACGCCCCACTGATCCTGCGCGGCTCGCAAGCGACAAATGGCGGCCTCGGCCATCGTGGGCATACCGGCTACTGGTTACCTCGCAAAGCCTTCTCGCTGCGTCTCGATGAACCACACTTCCTGCTCGATGATTCACCCACTCGACATATCTATTTGGTCAACGCAGGCGGCGACCCTTCCGGCATCCGAAATCGGCTTTCATACGATATCTTTCGCTCCCTCGCGTCGCCGGAGCAGCCTCGTTATGCGCCCCATGTTAAATGGGCAGAGATCTTTGTTAACGGCCACTATTACGGGCTAATGGAGATGACCACGCGAGTCCAGCGGCGAATGCTGGGCTGGGAAGGGCATGATCCAAACGATGAGCATCCCGGCCTGATTTTCAAGCATGAGAATATGCACGCCTGGAGTACTGGCCCACGTATTTCAATGCGTCAGGTATTTCCTCCACGCCGACACGGATACTTCTTCGAGCCTTACCTCGAATTACTCGATTTTGTGTCAGACGCAGAGACCGAAAAATTCATCACGGAACTCGAAGAGCGCATGGATTTGGAGAACTTAATCGACTTTCACCTATTCAAAAACCTAGTCGAAAATTCGAATGGCTGGCCGTTCCGTTACTGGTTCCACGAATATCTAATCCGCGAGCCCGGGCCGGACGAACGGTTCTTCTTCGCGGCATGGGATATGGATTCAACCTTCGGTCAGCGCGATATTTGGGTTACCAGCCATCTGTTTCGACGACTTGAATCGGAGTATCCCGACTTCCATGTCCGCCTTTTGGAACGCTGGCGCGAGCTGCGCGAGGGCCCACTCGCCGAGCAGGTTCTGCTGGATCGCCTCAATGAAATGGAGCGTAAACTCGCCGGCTATATTGAGTGGGATTTAGCGCATTGGCACCGTGACGATAATTTGTGTCACACTGCTCTCGTAGAAGATATCCGTTCGCACATCAAATGGCGACTGGAGCATATGGATCAGCACCTCCGAGAGCGCGCGGAAATCGATCCTGACGCGTCCTGAACGCGACAGCCTGTTTGGGCATTAGCGAATGCCGCCGGGACGATCCAGAAACACGTTCACCGATTGCACAGAGGCCGCCTGCCGTAGCCCTGCCTGTAATGCCGCGACATCCTCCTTCAAGCCGGCGAAGGACATTTGCAGGCTGGTCACACCGTCCCGACTCGACGCGCTTTCGAGGCGACTACGCCGAATGTGCTGCCCCAGATACGCCATGATCCGTTGCGTCGACTCTTCCGCCTCCTCATCCGGCATCGTCACCACCAAGACGCCGTCACGCCGCAAGAATTTCCACGTGCGCGCACCGCGCACCACCACGAGACTTACGAGTGCAACTCCGTACAGCAGCACGATAAACTGAAAGTTTAAGGTAGCCGAAGAGATGGCGGCAGCGATAACCAACATGATAAACCCGATCTCTTCTGGCTCTTTGATCGGGGTGCGAAACCGAATGATGGAAAGTGCGCCCAGCAGACCCAACGAAAGCGGCAGCGACAATTGGACCCCGATGAAGATGGTTGTGATCGCGATACCCAACAGCGGGAAAGCACGATGCACCTGACTACCCGTCGCACGGCTTTCATAAAAGAATCGATAGAAACCCGAAGCAACCAATGAAGCGGCTAGACTGACCAGCAAGCAAAGCAGGAACAAGCCTGGATCCATGCTGACTTGCACGGACTGGAAGTCCTCCAACACCCTAAATACACTCATTTCCATAAAATCACTCCTCCGGCCAATTGGCCATCCTGCTAAATACTCATGCGAATAACGGTCGGCGCGCCCGCATGCAAAACCTGATTAATACATTCGCCATATTTCGAGAAACTGCGGATGCGAAAGCCCGCATGATAAAGCACGCGCGCCCAAGGCAGCGTCCCGAATCCCGTCCGCTTATGCTCACAAATTACCGTGTTGAGATCAAATGGCTCCACTTGCGGCAAGCGATCCGCGTTCAGCCTTGTCATTCGTATATTGGAATCCACACAGACCGTGTCACCTGTATAGGGACACACATAGCGGTGACGGTCATACGATATCGAGACGAGCGGGAAAAGGTTTATCGGGATATTATCTTCACAGCATTCGGCCTCCCGATAGAGCAGATCGACCAAACCGCCATCGGTCAACGGAGTCGATCGAATCCATTCCGCATTGACCTTGAAGGGGTGACGCAGCTTGTCGCGCGCGCTGCCATAGCGATACTTGATTTCCAGGAAGGCCTGCGTAGTTGATTCCGGTGCCAGCGGTGCCCCCTCATACCAGCGGATACGGTACTTTCGTTTCAGCGTATCACCCTCGATTTTCTCACGAAATGTGCTCAGGAGCGGCGTATCAAAGTAAATACTGCTGATCCTGCCAAACGGATATTCACGGTGAGGGTGACAGTGATGCGCAATCAGCGCTAACGCCCGATCAACGTCCAGACCGTGCGCCGTAAATTTTCTTTCGTTGACCAGGGTATTCATAATGGCTCTGTGCGCAGTGAACTTGGACCCTAATCAAGCTTTAAGCCCCTGTCAAACCGACCCGGCTAGCAGCGCCGGGACACGAGCCAAATCGATGGCGCGCCGTAGGCAAAACCGCCCAAAATAAAGACTCAATTCGTTTGCCATTATTCTGCATTTTTTGCTATGGTTTTCAGGTCTCAGAAAGCCTAATCGGCTCAAACTTTTTGGATGATCTGAGACGCGGTTTTGGCACCCCAATGTCTCGAAGCAATCGGTCGAGTTGTGCCCGTGATCCGGGGTCTGCCAGGCAATTTTCAAGGTTAGTATGGGAGTAGAGTTTTATGTCTGAGGATGAACAATCCCCCGCGGTCGCTGATGTAGCGGCGAAGGCAGTACAAGAGAAATTAGGCGCGAAATACGATGCGCAAAACATCACGGTGTTGGGAGGCCTTGACGCCGTCCGCAAACGTCCTGCGATGTATATCGGTGATACCGGTGTTCGAGGATTGCATCATTGTGTTTATGAAGTCGTCGATAACAGCGTCGACGAAGCGCTGGCGGGACATTGTTCCAACATTCACGTGACGTTGAATGCGGATGGCTCCTGCTCCATCAATGATGATGGGCGCGGCATTCCGGTGGATATGCACGCCACCGAGAAGAAGCCCGCAGTCGAAGTGGTGCTCACCACCCTCCATGCGGGCGGTAAATTCGATCACAACTCCTACAAGGTATCCGGCGGCTTACATGGTGTCGGCGTGTCCTGTGTGAACGGCTTGAGCGAATGGTTCGAAGTGGAGGTGCGCCGGGATGGAAGTGTGCACCATCAGCGATTCGAGCGTGGCCTGCCCGTGTCCAAGTTGGAAACGATCGGGAAAACCAAGGCTACCGGCACTAAAATCACGTTTTTCCCCGATGCCACGATCTTTCAGGTCACGGAATTTAATTGGGATACACTGGCGGCGCGCCTGCGCGAGATTGCCTTCCTCAACAAAGGCTTGGAAATCAAGCTATCGCAGGAAGAGCCCGCCCGCGATGAGACGTTCAAGTATGACGGCGGGATCAGGGAGTTCGTCGAACACTTGAATCGAAACAAGAATGCCCTACACCCCAAGGTCATTTACATCGAGAAGGAACGCGACAATGTGGCCGTGGAAATCGCCATGCAGTACACAGACGCGTATGCCGAGAACCTGTTTTCTTTCGCGAACAACATCAACACCGTCGAAGGCGGCACGCATTTGAGCGGTTTCCGCTCGGCACTAACCCGTACGGTCAATGCCTACGCCCGCGCCAACAAGCTGATCAAAGACGATAAAGTCAGCATGAGTGGCGATGATATTCGCGAGGGTATGACCGCGGTGGTCAGCGTCAAAGTACCCGACCCTCAGTTTGAAGGTCAGACCAAGACCAAGCTGGGTAACGGCGAAGTGCAAGGCATTGTTGAATCGATTGTGAACGATGAGTTGGCGACGTATTTCGAGGAGCACCCCAACGTTGCCCGTCGCATTATTGAAAAGGGCGTTTTAGCCGCTCGTGCCCGTGAGGCAGCCCGCAAAGCGCGTGATCTGACCCGCCGCAAAAGCGCACTCGATAGCGGTTCTCTGCCGGGCAAGCTGGCGGATTGTTCCGAGCGCGACCCGGCCATTACCGAACTGTTCATCGTTGAGGGTGACAGCGCCGGTGGTTCCGCGAAACAAGGACGGGATCGCCGCTTTCAGGCGATCCTACCGCTGCGCGGCAAAGTCCTGAACGTGGAGAAAGCGCGACTCGACAAGATTTTGAACAACAACGAAATCCGCACCATGATCACCGCGATCGGCACGGGTATCGGCAAAGAGGAGTTCAACCTCGAGAAACTGCGGTATCACAAAATCGTGATCATGACCGACGCGGACGTGGACGGCCTACACATTCGCACCTTGTTGTTGACCTTCTTTTACCGACAAATGCCGGAACTAATTGAGCGTGGACATGTATTCATCGCGCTGCCGCCACTCTATAAGATCAAGCGAAAGAAGCGTGAGCAGTACTTGGATAGCGACAAGGAACTCACCGAAATTCTGCTCGAACTGGGCACGGAAGATTTGGCACTAATCGATCAGTCCGGCAAGCCGTTTTGCACCGATAAGCAGTTACAGGAAATTCTGGCCGCGCTGACAGAAATCGAAGACATTGCGCGGCGCCTGGAACGCAAGGGTATTGATTTTCAGCAATACCTAACGCATCGCGATAAGGAAAAGGGCCTCTTTCCTCAATATCGCGTGCAAGTAAAGCACGCGCATGGCACGGAATTCGAATACATCGCGACCGAGGCCGACCTTCGCAAGTATCGCGAGGAAATGGAACGGCAACTCGGCGACCAGCTGGAGATCTTCACGGAAGGTGGAGAAAACGGCAACGGAGCAACCAGTGCGCCACGTCATCCTGGTCTAAACTGGGTGGAAATTTATTCCGCCAGCAGCTTGGCCAAGCAAGTAGCCATTCTGGAAAAACGTGGCTTCAGTGTGGACCAAATGCTGAAGTCGGAAGAGCCGCTTTTCCACTTGTCCGACGCCAAAGACGAGAAGATCCCGATTCATTCGCTGCAGCACCTGCTCGACACGGTTCGTGAGATTGGGCGGCGCGGCTTAAGCATCCAGCGCTATAAAGGTTTGGGTGAAATGAATCCGGAACAGCTTTGGGAAACCACCATGGACCCTCAGCACCGCAAAATGGATCGTGTCGTGCTGGACGATATCGTGAAAGCCGACGAGATCTTCACTATTTTGATGGGCGACGACGTGGAGCCACGCCGTAACTTCATCCTCAGCAACGCCCTCAACGTCCGCAATCTGGACATCTAATTTCTAACCTGACGGGACTTAACCATGTATCAACAGAACGAGCGACTCGACCGCACCAATATTGAAGAGGAGATGCAGCGCGCATACATCGATTACTCGATGAGCGTGATTGTGGGACGCGCC
>SLCI01000209.1 GCA_007125875.1 Kiritimatiellia bacterium
AGCTTTTGCCCGACGGCCTCCGCTGCTTCGGCCCGATCTCCCGTCAGCATCACCACGCGCACACCTTTCGCCACCAACCGTTTCAGTACGCTGGCCGATTCCTCGCGGATTTGATCCTCCAACAAAATACGGCCCAGCAGAGAGCCTTGTACAAACCAGACTTCCGACAAGCCGGCCGCTGGCGCCGGTAATTGCCGCGCCCATTCGCGTAACGGTCCTTCTTCCAAAATCTCGCGCCGACCCAGTAAACAGGACTCTGCATCCACTTGTGCTTGCACGCCTTTGCCGGTTAACGAGCGGAACGACGCCACTTCCCGCAACGGCAATTCATGCTCTTCTCCGTATGCCACGATCGCCCGTGCAATCGGATGATTGGCCTTATGCTCGAGTGCATACGCCCGCTCAGCGACTTCCCGGTCGCGGCCCGGCGGAAAGCTCTCAACCGCCACCACACGCAAGTCGCCTGTCGTCAGGGTGCCGGTTTTATCCAACGCCACCGCGGTGATCCCGGCCATCTCTTCAATCGCCGCACCGCCCCGGAACAAAATACCATTCCGTGCGCCCCACGCTATCGCGGCCAGAATCGCGGACGGGATCGATAAAACCAAGGCGCACGGACTCGCCACCACCAACAAGGTCATGGCGCGATAGAAGGCCGAAAATCCGTCGTCCGTATTAATGAAAGGCTCCACGCCGAAACCCAGCCACCAGACAAAAAACATCAGCGCCGTTACGATCAGCACGCCAACCGTATATTTCGGACCGAACTTGTCGGTGAATCGCTGGCTCGGCGCGCGCATGTGGCGCGCTTGTTGAATCAGGTGAATAATTTTTTGCAGCGCACTTTGGCTGGCCGGGCGCACGCATTGCACATCGACTGCGCCCCACAGGTTGATCGTGCCGCTATACACTTCATCGCCCGGCCCTTTACCGACCGGATGCGCCTCGCCCGTCAAAGACGCTTCGTCCGCCGCGCTGTCACCGGTTTCGACCACGGCATCGACGGGGAACACGTCGCCGGGCCGGATACGCAGGCGATCGCCCGCTTGCAGCGCGTCCACTTCCACCACACGCTCTTCGCCGGATTCCGGATCGATCAGGCGCGCCGTTTTGGGTGCGACCTTAAAGAGGGAGTGAATTTCGCGGCGTGTGCGATACAACGCAAAGTGTTCCATCGCGCCCGCAAAGGAGAAGAGGAAGAGTAGGAGGGCGCCTTCTCCGAACGCGCCGATGAAACTGGCGCCGAGCGCGACGGCCAGCATCAGAAAATGGATGTCCAACTTGCCACGCAACACATTCGGTCCCGCATCCTTCGCGGCGTCCCAGCCGCCAGCGATCATGGCGGCAATGTAGAGGGCAGGGGACAGCCACGAGGGACCGATCCCGGTCCAATATACAATTAATCCTGAGATCCCCAGTACACCGCAGAGTCCGGCCAAGACGGCGAGAAAGCGCCATTCACCGTCCTCGCCTTCCTCAATACCGGCTGCTTCTGCAGGTGTCGGCCACGGGATACGTCGCCAGGTCCACACCGTCGCCAACGCCTCACCGGCGTCCTCTTTTTCCAACAAGTGTTGATCCGGTAAGCGACGCAATCGTAAACCGGCCACGGGATCGTCTGACTCAGCATGCGAGGCGGCGTTGAGCGTGGCTTCCAACGCCTCGCGCAGGGTTTGCTCATTTACCTCGCCGAGCGTCGCCACCGACAGCTCGGTTTGGTCGTCATCCCACATCACCGCTTTGGCTTCGTCTGTGCCACGCAAAAAAGCCGCGAGTTGCGGCGCCCAGGAAGGAAAATTTGATGATTCAGTCATGGCGATGCTGTTTTCCAATCATTGGAAGAATTTTCGGGCCGTTTTCCAGTCGTTGGAAACTATCGCCTTACGGCGACCCGATCAAGCGTTCAGGAAAATGGAGTTGCTGGTAGTGCACTAATCGACGGCTTGGCTCACACGAGCGAGCCACTGGGCATAAGCTGTTTCATCGATTTTCCGGGCGGCGAGGCCGAGGGTGTTTAGGCGGTTGGTTTCGAGAAACAAGGCAGCATCCATTTCATGAATCGTGGGTTGTCTGTAGGCAAGCAATTGCTGCGGCTAACGCATATTCTGGTAGCCCCTGATCACGAATACCACTGAGCCCACCGTTTCGGTCGGGTGTAAACCTCAACGAACAACCCGGCACATGCTGGTTCATAATGTCTGGTACGCCGCCGGACGATTCAGTTCACTCGATAACGTCATTGATGTGCACATGGCTAACCTGCGCCGCAAGCTGCGAGAATCGACGGGCCTTGACCCGATTGAAACGGTTCGCGGCGTAGGTTATCGCCTGCGCGCGTTCTGATCTCGTGACGCGCCGGTCGGCTGCTGAGCCATTCGGCGGAATCATGCGAAGCGTCTGCAGGCGGATTTTTTGGTGGCGTATTCGCCTGTAGCTCGCTACATTCAACACCAATCAGCGTATTCGTGGTGTTTTGGAAAGAGAGGGATAATGATGAAGAAATGGATCATGGTGGGCTTGGTAACCGCTTTGTGCGGATCCGTTCAGGCCGAACCTATTCGAACAGCTTTGACCAAGGAAAACCGTTTGCCCCGCCTCTATCAGTGGGAAAGTGGCGCGGAATTTTATTATCAAGAGTACAAAAATAACGACGAGTTGATCTCGGTTGTTCCTTATCTGAGACGGACTGTGCTACGTGATTTTGCTCTCTTTGCTACGGTTCCCTACAGTCGCTTTGCGCCAGAGATGGGAACCAGTGAAAGTGGTATCGGTGATGCCACAGTCGGTTTTGAATTCGTTGCCTACAAGGATCTCTTTGGCTATCCCTGGATTATGCCGCACGGCGAAATTAAATTTGATACGGGCGATGAGGATAAAGGGCTTGGAACAGGTGAGACGGAATACATGATTGGTGTAGCGCTGGGAACAACCATTCGTCGCAGCCTCCATTTTGCGGCTGATGTCCGTTATCGCATTATGAGCGATGAAGACAATATCCCTTCACTCGGTCTCTCGATTGTTTGGGATTTGGATAATCGTTTCTCGCTGTTGGCTGAAATGGAAATTGCCCGACGCAAAGATCGCGATGAAATCGGTTTTCGCGAGGATGATTCCAACCCCATTACTTTCTTGGCGGGTATGCATTACCGTGCCACACGTAATCAATCTTTCACGATTCATGGTGGTGGCGTGAATAACAGCGGCGATGATGGAGTGGATAGTATCATCCGCGGCAAATACTCCTATCGTTTCTGATCTGGATCCAACGATGTTAGCGAAAAGCGCGCAAGGAATTCCTTGCGCGCTTTTTTTAGTCAAGTGACGATTCAGCCGCAGTAGCCTTCGGATTGGTCACTTGAAATAGATTAATTCATGTTTTCCTTTGTATTTTGAGATTTTGTTTCCTAGGGTGAGTTATCGTGTTGATCTCGTCATGCGACGAATCAGCGAAAGTTCTATTCAAACCAACCGTTTAAAAGCGGGCTATTTGGAACGAGTAAAGGGAGGCAATGGGCGTATGTGTGGAATTGTGGGGATCATTGGTAGCGGCGCGAAAACAGATATTCAGCACATGCTGGAGACAACGCGGCATCGCGGCGAAGACTGCATGAAGTATCAAGAGTTTGATCGCTTTGGCAGCATCGGGATCAACCGCCTGTCCATCATCGATTTAGCTCGTGGTGATCAGCCGCTTTTCAATGAGGATGGTACGATTGCTTTGGTTTGTAACGGCGAGATCTACAATCATGCTTCCATCCGCTCGGATCTGGCCTCCAATCATACCTTCAGCTCCGATTCAGATGCCGAGGTTGTCATTCACCTCTACGAGGAATACGGAAACGATGCGATCAAGTTTTTGGACGGCATGTTCGCCTTCATCTTGGTGGACTTGAAAGAGGGCAAGACGCTGATCGGACGCGACCCCATGGGCATCAAGCCGCTGTCCTATCGTCGTGATGGCGATGTGATGTATGTCGCCAGCGAAGTAAAAGCACTCGTCGATCTGGGTACAGAAGGCATTCGTGATCTACCGCCGGGACACTATTGGTCCTCCGACGAAGGTATCGTGAAGTATGTTGAGCCGGCACTCAAAACCTCGATTCCTGATTTGCAGCTTTGTCGTGCCTTGCTTTCCCAAGCAGTGCGAAAGCGCATGATGTCGGATGTTGAAGTCGGCACATTCCTTTCAGGCGGCATCGACTCCAGCATCGTCACCGCGCTGGCGGCGAAGGAAAATCCTCGCATGAAAGCCTTCACCGTGGGGATGAAAGGCACACCCGACATGGAAATGGCGAAGAAGGTTGCCGACTATGTTGGTGTAGAACATATCGTCAAAGAGTTCACCTTGGATGACATGCTGGAGTTGTTGCCCGAGGCCATCTACCACATTGAGTCGTATAACCCGTCGATGGTGACCGGGGCCGTGGTTACCCTGATGGCTTCTCGATTGGCAACGGAACACGGCGTCAAGGTGGTGCTTTGTGGCGAGGGCGCAGACGAAATGTTTGGTGGCTATTCAGCCGTGCGTGCATTGTCCTTCCTCGAACTGCGCGGCAAACTTTTCGAGCTCATGCGCAATCTACACAAAACGGAGCTCCGGCGCTTGGACCGGATGAGCATGGCCGCTACTCTGGAAGCGCGTGTGCCTTTCATGGATTTCAACTTTGTAGAGTATGCCTTTAATCTGCCTTCTTCAGAAAAGATTTATGAGGAAGACGGAAAGCGGATCGAGAAGTGGCATTTGCGTAAAGCTTTTGAAGACTTGTTGCCGGATGAGCTCATCTGGCGCGAAAAAATGCCGTTTGATCAAGGCAGTGGAGGGCGCAACATCATCAGTGTAATCGAAGACAAGATCGATGATGCCGAGTACGAAGAGAAACGTCAGCTCTATGCTCCATGGAACATTCAGTCGAAGGAAATGCTGTATTACTTCGAAATTTGGAAGGGACATTTTGGTAATCTGCTGGAACCGGGCAAGACCTTTGACATGTTCGGCGATTATCCCGTGTTGATGCCTTCGATTGCCACCCGTGGACAGGGAGTGAGCGGATGATTTCAGCGATGCGCCCATTATTAGCGGTACTGTTGTTTTGGTGCTCAGCGCAATGGGTGATCTCGGCTGAGGTCACACTGAGTGCGCCAGAATCCACGGATACGGGACACTTTACGCTGACGTGGGAGGCGGCTGGTGAGGATGAGGCGGGCCATGCTTTTGTGGTACAGCAGGCGCGCGAAGCGGATTTTTCCGATGCCCAAATTCTTTACGAGGGTCCCTCCACGGCCGCCACCATGAGCGGGCTTTTGGATGGCGTGTACTATTATCGTGCGCGACTGAGTGAATCAAGTACATGGAGTGAGTCAATTGCTGTCGTTGTGCAGCATCATTCTCTCACACAAGCGTTTATTTTCTTGGGCTTGGGTGCGATCGTATTTCTCTCCACCGGTGTGCTGATCATTGGAGGCCACATCAAGCAGCGCCGCGAATCAAACGCGAAGGAGATGGCGTAGATGCCGCGGGAGCATGGATGTATCACCCGTGTCGACGGAGTGCGCGTGGGGCACGCGGTGGATGATGACGGCGTAACCGGTTGCTCCGTTATCTTGTTTGATCAAGGCGCGGTGGCGGGTGTGGATATCGGCGGATCGGCGCCCGCGACGCGTGAAACCGAATTACTGGATCCAACCAATATGATTGAGCGAATTCATGGCATTGCGCTCACGGGGGGTAGTGTCTTTGGCTTGAAGTCTTCCGATGGTGTGCAGAGTTTTCTGCGTGAACGCGGGGTCGGTTACCGATCATCGGCAGGTGTAATTATTCCGATCGTCCCCGCAGCTGCCATCTATGATCTCGAGATGGGGGATCCCGCCATTCATCACGCGCCGGATCGCAAAATGGGCTATTCCGCTTGCGAAACGGCATCATCTGACATGTCGCCCGAGGGGCTCGTCGGATGCGGTGTTGGGGCAACCTGTGGACGAATTCTCGGAAACGAGAATCGCATGCGGGGCGGACTCGGTAGCTCCTCGATCACGTTGAGTAATGGCGTGACTGTCGGCACCTTGGTCGTTTGTAACGCGTGGGGTGATGTGCTTGACCCGGACACCGGACAAA
>SLCI01000077.1 GCA_007125875.1 Kiritimatiellia bacterium
GCACCGCGCATCAGTCGCTCAAGTTGCATGCGCGCGACTTCCCAGCGTTCGAACCGCTCGAGATCGTCTGGATGCGGTTCTTTCGAATCAGCGAGGACACGGACGCGAACACCTTCGGATGCTTTTTGAATCAACATGTCGGTCAAATCCGGCAGGTTCAGTTCGTACACTGTAATATCAATCGTCTCGCGCGCTCTGCGAAGACGATCAATGATTCGCTCCTCTAGATTGACTCGATGGTTTGCTTCATTGCCTGGCCACGCGTATTCCGTCAATGCGGGTTGATTAAAGTAAATATTGATGGCGTTGGGCTTGTGATAGACGTAGTTCAGCTGTTGCCCCGTTTGCCGGGTCACATCGCGAAAACCGGGTGTTCCATAGCCAAGATCATAGCGAACTTGTGAAGTGGTCCACGCGCGCGGGCTGATGCCCCGCCGGTAAGGGTACAAGCGCTGCATGGTGGCGAAGGTATCGGAATCACCAGCGTGCCAACCATCCAACTCATCAACGAGCTCGCCCTCGCTATCCAGTAAGCGCAAATGGATTCGCGCCGTTGACCAACGCCCCGTAAATGTGGCTTGCGCCTCGATTCCAGCCACATTAGGAAAGCGCTCTTGCGAGATGATGAATGATTCATGCGGGCGGAGCGTGCCACTCAACTCAAGCTGGAAACGACCATCTTCTGTGGCTAGCGTCCAGCCATCAATCGACAGGTCATCTGATCGCGTATTATAAAGCTCAACCCACTGCTGACGCGAAGAAGCAGACGTTCCCATCCAAGCGATTTCATGGATCAACACCTCGTGGGACGGCACTTCAGTTGCCAAAGCCGATGATGGCACACCCGAGAGACCAAGGCCCACCAAAAGACCCAAACAAAACTTTAACAGAATTTTCATCAACTGCTCACTTTACACGCGCACGAAATTTTGACGAGTCGATTCGATCAGCTAGCGAAGCCGCTTGATTTTAACAATGCGTTGGCGCGGCTCAGGACGCGTGTATTCTTCCGGGATATCGATTCGAACCGTTGAATCTTTTGGTCCTTCGGACGAGGATGGGTCATCAATCAATCCCGTGGTTGCGTTATCCTCTGGCGTAGCTGCCCCCTCTGGCCGGGGCGGTTCTTGGCCCGCAGGAATTGGAATTTTGATCTTTTGGCCGCAATCCGGGCAATCAATTGCCCAACCGGCCATGTCCTCAGGGGCATCCAAATTTTGTCCGCATTGTGGGCAATCAAAATTTATGTCTGCCATATCCCATTCCTTTCTGTTAGTGACCAAACAGCTACTTCGATGGCTTCGGATTTCCTAGCGCGACTACGCGCTCGAAATCTCGTGCATCAACTGGCTGAACCGAAAGCCTCATCCCTCGCTTACAGACGAGCATACCCGCAAGCTGATCGTCTTGTTTAAGCTTGTCCAAACTAACGAACTCCGGAAACTTCGCAATGAACTCGACGTCCACCAACATCCAGATCGGGTTTTCTTCCGAGGCCTTGGCGTCATAGTAAGGACTTGCTTTGTCTTGCGCCGTGAGATCGGGATGCGCTGCCTTACAAATACGTCCAATACCGGCGACGCCCGGCGGTTTCGCATTGGAGTGGTAGAACAGCACCAGATCGCCGAGCTGCATTTCGTCACGCATGATGTTGCGCGCCTGATAATTGCGTACGCCCTCCCAAGAGGTCACGCCATCGCGTTGCAGGTCATCAATCGAGTAAACGTCTGGTTCACTCTTCATCAACCAGTATCGCCGTTTACTCACCATCTCCGCTCCTTGATTATCGCCGTCCAGCAAAAGGAGGACGCTTGCCCTTGTTTTTCTTGGGTGGGACCCGAACGCGTGTTAATGCAGCGGCGCGCTGGGTTTGCGCGGCGGGACGATGGATTGCCGCCATGCCCGTTGCTGCTTGTTCTTGCAGTCGAGACAGTGCAGCACGTGGCACCGAGGGCACCTGCCCTGCGGCACTCGTTTGGGCACCCTCTTGCGGACGACTTGTCGCGACCTGCTTAGCTTCGACAAAGGCGGCCATCTTTTCTTTCAGCTCGCCCTCAAATTGAGCCAGCCGCTGTCTCATTTGCTGTTCGCGCTTGGTCCACTCAGCCTTATCTTCGTCCCAAGCACGTTGTATAGCCTGAACTTGCTCATCGATTTCAGTAGTTTCCGGTTCCTTACTATTCGACTGCTGCTCGAAGGTCTCGACCTGAGCTTTCAATTGCGTCAGTTGCTTGCGCAAGGCAATCACTTCTGCATTCTTTTCATCTTGAACCCGTTCTAACTCCGACCGCACCTCCGCAAGCTCCTCGGATGCGGCTGAGTCAGCCTGTTCAGCTTCCGAACGCTGATCTGCTTGCGTGAGTGCGTCCTTCAGCTGCCGTTCCAATGCCACCTCACGCTCTTTCACGCGGCGCAATTCATTCGCAAGTTCGTTTTTCTCCGTTCTGGCCTCGTCGCGATCGCGAGTCAATCCCGCCAGCCGTTCTTCAAGTTCTTTCAGCGCTGCCCGCTGCGTAGCCAACTCTTCCGATTCGGCAGATTGCTGATTATCCAGCTCGGTCAAAGCCTCTGTCAGTTGTTTTTCAAGTCCCGTTGCGCGCGCTTCGATCCGCTGCAACTCGTGCGCTTGCTCTATCACCTGAGTGCGCGCTTCATCACGTTCACCGGTCAGCTGCTCGGTCCTGCTCTCAAGTGCTTGAATCGCAGCATCCATTTGTTGTGTGGACTCGCGCCCTGCAGACTCTTGCTCCCCCTCAAGCTCTTTGATGCGATCGCGGAGTGTGGCTATTTCTGCTTTCTTGGCGTGTATGATCTCTAAGCGAGCAGCCTGAGCGGCCTGTTTGGCCTTCTCTACTTCCCGCGTCATTGCATCTACGGCAGCGACGAGCGTCTTTTTGTCAGATTCCAGCGATTGGAGGCGCTTGTAGTACTCTGCGGCAGTCTCCGCACGGGCTTCAGCGATAGCGATGGCAAAATCGCCTTCACTTGATCCCTGAGGTTGGGCAACAGACTCCGCGGGAGTCGAACGCGCAGAAAGCGATCGTTCCGTCGTCTGCGCCTCATTTGCCTGAAGCTGTCCATCCGCGGCCTCACGCGCCGTCAACTCGCGTCCGGAAGATGCGTGTCGAACTAATTGATCGGCGGCAATATCGCCGTCCTTGATCAACTGGTCCAAAACGGCTCGGTGCACTGGTCCATAGAGCTGATTCTCAGGAAACAGAATAATATATTCCATCTCCAATTCGGCATACTCAATCGCCGGCGTCCACGTTTCCTCGTCAGGGGATAGCTGATCGTCTGGCTCAATTCGGCCGTCGGATACCCACTCTTTTAACTCGGTCAACGTAGCAGGTCCGTACACGTTGCCATCCGCTTTGAGAATAAACCAATGTGATGTCATTCCTGCACTCTACATGTTGACTACATTACTGACAAGCGATCAGACACGGTAGCAAGGCACTACTTCCAGAAGCCCCGCCCTCGTCTAAACCGGCTCCGGAGGGCTATCGGACGGATCGACTCAGTTGAACTTCAAGTTCAAGTTAGCCAAGCGCGACTTCAATTCGCTGATCACACGTTCATCGTCCGCCTCGCCAGCCGATTCGAAAGTGGCCGAAAATCGCAAATAGGCCCCTGCGTCATCCCAAGGCACCGTCGACACGGAGGCTTCTCGAATGAGATGTTGAGAAGCTTCCTCCGCATTTGCAAAGGTCAGGTCGCCAGCACCGACCGGTGCGGGCAGATACAAGAAGAAGCTACCACCCGGCATTTGTGCATCAAAGCCAACCTCGCGCAGGGCCTCAACCAAGAGGGTCAATCGGCGCTGATAATGCGCGCGAATAGATTCCGATATCGCGACATCCGCGATACCGGCACAAGCCGCTATTTGGATGGCCTTGAATTGCCCCGAATCAACGTTGTCTTTCACCTCGGAAAAGGCCTTCACCGCGGCAGCATTCCCCGCCACAAAACCCAAACGCCAACCGGTCATGTTGTAGCTTTTGCTCATGGAATGGATCTCGAGTGCGACGTCCTTCCCGCCGGGCCGGCTGAAGATCGAGATGCGGTCTTGATCATAAATCAACGTGGCATAGGCCGCATCCTGGACAATCAAGATGTTGTGCTGCTGCGCAAATGCGATCAAGGCATCGTAGAATTCCGGTGTTGGGGCGGTCCCGGTAGGATTATTGGGATAGTTGACGTAAAACAGCTTCGCACGCTTAGCGACGTCCGCCGGGATCGAAGACAGATCCGGGAAAAAGCCGTTTTCACGCGTCAACGGCAACGGAAACGTCTCGCCGCCGACATATTTGGTATGCGTGGCCAGCACCGGATAACCGGGCACCGTGGTCAACACGACATCCCCAGGATTGATAAAACACAGAGGCAACATGGCCAGCGCAGGTTTCGCGCCGATGCAGTGATTGATTTCGGTGTCGGGATCGAGATCGCTGACACCAAAGAAATTCGCCATATATTGCGCTGCCGCGGCCTTGAATGCCGGTATGCCGTTATCGGCGTATCCCCGATTTTCCGGATCATCCACCGCTTGTTTTAGCGCGCTCCGAATGACTTCGGGAGCCATCTGGTCCGGCTCCCCAACACCGAAATCGAGGATTTCCACGTCAGGACGCGCTTTGCGGGCAGCCGCCTTGGCACGCTTAATCTTTTCAAACTTGTATACCGCATTGGATAGGCCAAACTCGCGCCCTCCGATACGCTCGGCAAATAGACTTTGCAGATCCATAATCTTCCTTTATTAGTGTGACATCAAATTTGTGAAAACCTATCAAACCATCCCGTCGCGTCAATCGCAAGCCGACGCGTTCAACGTGGAGGACTATGAACATACCTTTTTATAAGATGCACGGGGCCGCGAATGATTTCATTGTGGTGGATGATCGTGCGTGTACGTTTCCAGCGAAGGATCGTGACTGGCTTTCCGCCATCATGATGCGTAACACCGGGATCGGCAGCGAAGGCGTGCTCTTGATTCAGCCTGCGGATGAGCATGATTTCCGCATGCGCTTCTTCAATCCTGACGGCGGTGAAGTCGATATGTGCGGGAACGGCGCACGCTGTATCGCCCGCCTCGCCCATGAACTGAAGGTGGCACCAGCCACCATGACCTTTGATACGCTGGCGGGGCCAGTAGGTGCAGACGTTGATGGGGATTCCGTACGCCTCACGATGACACCGCCTAAAGACTGGCGTATGAGTCGGCAACTCGAGCTCAATGGCGAACCAATTGCTTACAACTTCGTCAATAGCGGCGTCCCCCATGTTGTTGTGGAAGTTGGCGACATCGATGGCCTGGATGTTGTTTCGCTAGGAAGACAAATCCGTCAACATGCGGAGTTTTCGCCCGACGGCACCAATGTGAACTTCATTCAGGTGAACGGGGCCAATAGCCTCCGCATTCGCACCTACGAGCGCGGCGTAGAGGCAGAAACGCCAGCCTGCGGCACAGGCATCGTTGCCGCAGGACTCATCGTCGGCAAAACAGGACGCTGCCAGTCACCCGTGCATATCCAGACGGCTGGCGGTCATACCTTAATGGTGGACTACGTTCTAACCGACGAAAGCGCGAAAGAAGTTACGTTGACCGGCCCCGCTGAACATGTGTTTCAAGGCACGCTGACGTACTGATTTCGCAATTCAAGTAAGCACTCCCCCGGAAAAAAGCCAAATGGATTGGGATCTTTTCACATCAATTGCCTTCGCACTGGTTGGCGGGCTCGGCATATTCCTGATCGGCATGCGCTTCATGTCGGAAGGGTTGCAGGCGGTGGCGGGCGATCGATTACGCCGCATGATCGGAGCCGTCACACAAAATCGCGTGATGGGTTTGTTTACCGGCCTGTTCGTCACATGTATCGTCCAGTCCAGTACCGTCACCACCGTCATGACCGTCGGCTTGGTAAACAGCGGGTTCATGTCGTTGACACAATCGTTGGGGGTGATTTTTGGGGCCAACGTCGGCACCACCATCACGGGTTGGATTCTGGTGCTGGAAATCGGCAAGTACGGCTTACCACTACTCGGCCTGGCGGCCTTCTTTTTCCTGTTCGCTAAAAGCGATCGGATCCGATATCTCGGCATGACTGTGATGGGTATCGGCATGCTGTTTTTCGGATTGGAACTGATGAAAGACGGCTTTAGCCCATTACGTACGCACGACGGTTTTCGGGTTTGGTTTCATGCTTTTGAAGCCACGACATACGCAGGTATCATCAAGTGCGTCATTGCCGGTGCCGTGCTGACCATGCTGGTCCAGTCGTCTTCTGCCACACTGGGTATCACCATGGGTTTGGCCGCAGCAGGCGTTATCCAATTCCACACCGCGGCCGCTCTCGTGCTGGGCGAGAATATCGGCACGACCATCACTTCATTCTTTGCATCGTTGGGCACTACCACAGCGGCAAAACGAGCCGCCTGGGGCCACATCATGTTTAACACGATTGGGACCATTTGGTTCGTCATCTTCTTCCCTGTGGTCGTGCCACTTGTCGTCAGTATAGTTGGGCACGATCCCAATACCGCTGTAATGCGGGACGGTGTCGAAACGTTCCCGTATATTTTGCGATCGATCGCTTTGGTTCACACCAGTTTCAATGTGATCAATGCATTGCTGTTCTTACCCTTCCTCGGAATGATGGCCTGGATTTTGCAACGCATGTTTCCGGATCCCGACGGTCGTGAGATCAAGCGACTTACCTACCTCGATGTCCGCATGGCGCATTCACCTTCTTTAGGCATTATCCAGTCCCGTGAACAAATCCATGTAATGGGTGATGCCGTCCAGAAGATGATGGGCTACTTGACCAACATCTTGACCCAGGAACATGGTGATCCGCTGGCCGAAGAAAAACTCTTCCGGCGCGAAACCATTCTGGATGAAATGCAGAAAGAAGTCGTGCTCTTCCTGGGCCACTTGCTAGCGGGCGAAGTCCCTCACAAAGTCACGGAGGAAGCGAATGCACAGATCCGAATGGCACATGAATATGAAGCGCTGAGCGATTATCAAGCACACGTACTGAAGAGTTGGATCAAACTTCGCAAAAACAATCTTACCATCTCCGACGAAGGATTGCAGGCTCTGCTACAACTACATGAACAGGTTGATCGCTATATTCACATGATCAATCATGCCGTGCGCCGTAATGACGCCCAAGCCCTCACCCAAGCACGGATCGATGGCAACACCATCACACGCCACATGAAAGAGATACGCAAACAGCATCTGGCACGCTTATCCGATGATAAAGTGGCGCCTATGAAGAGCCTGATCTACATGGACATGTTGAACCACTACCGCAAAATGAAAGATCACGCCCTCAACATTGCGGAAGTACTGGCCGGCCATAAGTAAGCGTTGCCCGATTGCGATTGCCTATTCTGTGTTTTCTCGCCCTCAACGGGCTGCCATACGGTATTGCAAACTGCCCGCTTCCGGGTACCCGTGGCGGGTATTGGCTGATATCAGTTTCCAATACTTTTCGGTCTATTCTCCGAGGACGTGACGGAGCACGTCCCTCCAGAATGCTTCTGCAGTAACTGGTTCTGCTTAGCGTGTACCGGAGGGGCAACCTCTGTGTTGCCCTGAGAATGTACCGGAAAAGATATAGCAACTGGTATGAGTCTCGTGTATCGAAAATCAACCGCCTCACGGCGGCCCTACGAGCAGTGTAGAGCCCCCATGTCGCGAGCGCTTACGAAGCGGGGTTTGGCGGTGGCAACGATTGCACGCCAACATTCAACGGACGTTTGTCGTCGCCGGCCAAGTGCAAGGTCTGCGTCGGGAAGGCAAAATCGATTCCGGCGGCATTAAAGCGCGTCAAGATTTCATGCAGCACGCGCTCGTTTAAGGCGTTATACGCCCACCAATCCGCTGGGTGAAACCAGTAAATCGCGAAGATATTAAGCGAATCGGAATTCATCTCATTGAAGACAACGCGAGGCGGCATATCAGGATTCATGCCCTCGTGATCCTTCAAAATATCCTTCACAATATTCACGGCCTCCAACACTTTTTCGGGCGGCGTATCATATGTGATGGTGATATTCATGATGCGCCGGATGTTCGGGCGCTTGCTAATGTTTTGAATGGTCTTATTGGCCAATTCCCCATTTGGGATAGTCACCAAATGGCCTTCCAATGTACGGATACGCGTGGAGCGGAATCCAACTTGCTCAATGGTACCGTCGGTGCCATCGACCGTAATACGCTCGCCCAGCTCGAACGGTTTATCGGCAAAGATGACCAACGAGCCGAAGAAATTCTTCACAGTATCTTGCGCCGCCAAGGCAATCGCTAAACCACCAACGCCTAAACCGGCGAGGATCGATGTGAGCGGCTTATCGCTCATGATCGTAGCCGCTTGCAGGCCGACCAGCAGCCAAATCGTCACACGCAAACTGGCCCGCACCATCGGCACCAGCATCTCGTCCATTTTGCTGCCGGTCTTATGGGCAGCTTTCATCAACCAAAAATCAACCACATCGACCATACGCGACAGCACGAAACCAATACTGAACACGATCAGCACATTCACTAGCGTAGTGGCCCAATCCGCTACGGTTTCGTTCAAGTTCAGCGCGGTCATACCGATACGGAGCGCCAAAATAAAGGCGATCAATACGACAGGCTTCGCCATGGCCTCGACGATGATGGCCGCAATCGGATGCTCTTTGTTTTTTTCGTACTCGGCCAATCGCTCCATCCAGTGACGGCCAAGCCGCCCCAAGATCAAGCCAAGCAACAAAGAGACAAATAAAAATCCGATGCGCCAAAGCTCGTTGCCGGCGATCATGTATTCGCTAAATGATGTGACTGTCGCTAATGTCATGCTCACTCCTCGGCTGCTTATGCAGCAGGTTGATGTCGAGACAGGGAAAATACTGAACTGCAAGATGAGCGCAAGAAATTACTGGTTAATTTGTTGTCACGGTGGATAACATACACTTAATCATCGCGCTGCAGCTTGTCATAGCCGCCTTGTTGTACTTCTTGCCAGCGCACTGGCAGCAACGGATGGTTACCTTGCAAGGCCTTTTCCACATACTTAGCCAATGGATCGGCCTCCAGATTCACTGCGTCGCCAACCTGCATCTCGCCGAACGTCGTGACCTCCCAGGTGTGCGGAATAATGTGAACAGTAAACCCATGCTCATCGACGGCAGCGACGGTCAGACTGATACCGTCTACAGCCATACTGCCTTTGAACACCACGTGCTGCAAAAGTTCGGGCGTGCAGTGAATTTCGACGCGATGATCGCGATCCACTGGTGTAATCGCAGCGACCGTCCCGCGCTCATCCACATGCCCTTGCACCATGTGTCCCCCCAACGGGTCACCCTGTCGGAGTGCACGCTCTAGATTGATGGCTTGTCCAACCTTCTTTTCGCCGAGGTTGGTACACCGAAAGGTTTCACCTAATACATCGAATGTCAGCCGACCTTCACTATAGTGTGTGACGGTCAAACAAACGCCCTGCACGGCGATGCTCTCACCGAGTTGGATTGGGCGATCCCATTCATCAGCCTCAATTACCAAGGAACCTGAGCCTCCCATACGCTCTAGCGCAGCGATGCGCCCCATTTTTTGAATCAAGCCTGTGAACATACTGTTACCTTCCGTTGATGTCTGATCCGTTACCGATATCCGGCACTATACCCATTCCGCTCGAGCTCCACACGATCCAAATAAACTATCCGTCCGCCCGCATCGGACTCGAAGAATACGCCCCATTCATGGATCCGATTTAATGTCATTTCACGGCCGCCCTCAGCAATCAATCCATCCGACCAATCGATTCGAATCCGGTTTAAGCCCGGCTCAAGCGTTTTCTTCGCCTGATACCGTTCGGCGAAGGCGGCCTGCTCGCGATCATCGATCCGCACCCACATGGAGAGGGGTTCTGCATCGGGCAGGTAGAGATAAATAAGCAAGCCCCTCGCCCGCGACCAATCATGAATTAAATCCGTCATGAACAGGCCAGGATATTCCGATGACGCTCCAATCTTGACCTGCCACGTCCGACCATCATGTCCGGCATGTGCGCGCGTGCGTGATACCTCAACGTCGGAGAAGACCCATCGTCCCTCCTCACCTGGCCATGCGAAGGAGGCTAAGACCGGAAATTGATCCAGCATCAGCATACGATCGGTCAGCACCCACAAGGTGGGCATAAGCGTCACCAAAGAGATGCATCCCGCAGCGACGAGTCGATAGGCGTACCGCCGCATAGCGGCATCACGGCGAGGTAACAACCAGCCACCAACTGCGATACCTGCCCAGCCAACCCAAATGTCCTCCCAGGCAAAGTTGCGGCCAGTATGTTCTTGTAGAAGCTCGAGCGCCGGCACGAACAACACCATGCTAACCCAAACAACAATGACAACAGATCGCTTAGCCTGCGCAAAACGTGCGGTGACTTGCCAGGCCAGCAATGCGAAAGCGGGAAAATGAAACCAATTCCATAAGGCGCGCAACAATCGATCCGTCGCACTCTCGAAAGGATAAACAAAGAGCCCAACCAGCACGATGGCATAAGCCCAGACCATGAATCTGGCGTTCATACGACTTGTACTCATGTTGAACGCTGCCAATTTACATTAAATCGTCCCTGCAGCGCATCTCCCCACGCGAGCAATGTGGTCCAATTGAGTCGCAAGAACATAGCTGCGGCGGAAAACAAGCGGCCCACGAAGAAAACATTCCCAAGGGCCAACAAAAGAAGTAGCGCATGCAACCCAAAGATTGCTCCATAGAAGATCATGAACCATGAAGAATCGCAGGCTGCTCCACGTCCAATCGCAAAATATCCACTCACACAGAATGTGAGCAGAAGACAGAAAGGCGACATCAAACGCAGCAATTTATGCGATACGAACTCAAACCAGATGGGGTTACGCCACGGCTTGATTAAGTCGGGCATTTTCGCAACCAGTTGCACGTTCCCCGCAATGGTTCGGCGCTTGCGGATGGCCTCGGCTTTGCCCGACGCGGAAGGGCGATCATAAACCACCGCCAGCGGCTCGAAGACGCAACGATAACCTTTCAATACCACCTGCATGGGAATTCCGACGTCATCAAGCAATAGGTTCGGATCAATCGGTTCAAACAGATCGCGGCGCAGCGCATACAACGCGCCTGTGGCACCCGGCACGGAACGGAATCCAGCTTCGGCCTTGCGAATGCTCTTTTCGTAGCGCCAGTAGGCATCCATACCTTTCCCGATCGACGAATCATCCGGATCCTGAAAAATTAGTTCACCCGATACGACACCGATCAAAGGATCCGCAAAATTGGAAAGTAACGCCGCAAGTGCGCCATCCGACAGTGGCTGGCGCGCATCGGTCAGGACCACGATATCGCTCTGCGCAGTGGGAACCAGCGTATTGATGACGGATGCCTTGCCTTGGCGCTCCGCAAAGTGATGCACTTTGATGCGTGCATCTCTGAGCTCCTGCAGCGCCTGTTCGGTTCCATCCGTCGACCCGTCCGAACCAATCAGAATTTCTGCGATCAGCTCATTATTGGGCCCTTGCAAAAGACGCGACAACTTTGGCGGCAAGGTCTCGACTTCGTTATACGCGGAGATGACGATCGAACAGCGCCCCGGATAGGGTGCTTTTCGTGTCGATTGCCCGAAGGTGCGTGACAGCCACCGGATCAGCAGCGGATAGCCGACATAGATATGGAAGAGGGTCAGTGCGCTCACCCAGAATAAGAACGAAAACAACAAGATCATCTGCTACTTGTAGCGACGGAGGTTTTACAACGCAATCCGTAATCCCAAGATGCGCTGCTGCACCCGAAGATCAAGGTTCATCACGCCAAATGGCGGCGAGATCGTCGGCGATCCACTCCCACTGCTCAGCAGCGGGTAATTCACTATCCAAGAGCACTGCAAGCGCGTCCCACGCGATTTCACCCTGCGCATCGTAAACAAACCGATAAGCAGGAGTTTCCACCACCTCGACGCGCGTATCATCGATCCATCCGGAAAAAGCGAACACGTCCCTGCCCCTCGCCAACCAGCCTGACGGTGGCAATACATAGGTTCGTCCGCCCGCCTGAACGGACCAATCCGCTTCGTCATGCCCATTCACCCATAACTCCAATTCCTCGCCGTATTGCGTGTACAGCCAAGAACGCTGCCACAATCCATTCGCGAACGCTTCATCCGCCCGCACGTACTGGTCGCCATCGCTATACATCAATCGACTGGGTGAATCTTTCGCGTACAACGCTTGTAACGGGCGTATCGTGTGGATGGCTCGCCACTGCTGCACATTCAAAGGCATAGCCGCTCGAAGGGCCAATGCGTTTCCATAAGCGAGTTGATCCGCGATGTGGTGTTGTGTTTGTTCATCGCTTTCGCCCGCTAATGGCGGGCCATATGTCATGGTCAACGGCTGAATCCGATACAATTTGTGGTACGGATTATAGGGACGCCAGCCGATCGAATCTCGCGTGAGCACACCGTCCAATAGCCCGCCATAGTAGCTTGCGGTGACCGCATCACCTAAAACAGGCACAGACGTATGCGCCGAGACGCGATCGATCAAGTCACCAAAGGCAAATAGCGCTTGCGAGAACGTTCCGGCACCGGGCACACGGCGGTCAAAATCCGTATAGGTCCACGGCGCTTGCGTCGTCAGACCATCAAACCAATAGGCGCTCGGCGCGAACCGGTCATGGATGGTCGGTAGATGATCTGACCACCACGTTAAGCTGAAGACCGGACGCGGCGCAAAGGCCCAGGCACCCGCCGGCTGCCAGGTCGCGTCGGATTGACGCAATAATGCGTTGTGACTCCACGCTGCATTGAGCGGTGACAGCTCTGTGCTATGCGTATAGAGCGCAATTAGACCATTCGTCTGTTCGGTGACCGTGCGCATGAAATCCGACAACGCGCGGTCGCCGCCACTATGCGGATTCGCTCGCTTGCGAAATGAACGGCTGTCGTCGTTTTGGCGCCAAATATCTTGTCCCTTCAGAAAGAGATACGGTCCAAGGCCGTCTTGCTCCGCCGCCGACAATCCTAGCAACAATTCTCTGAATGATACATCTCCCGCACTCTGCAGCGCGATCCGCCCTGCTAGATCGTCTCTAAATTGGCCAGGCGCATTCGGGATAGCGGGTAGCACCTGTCCCATGCGCGGTGCGGCCGTTATGATGAATCGTTCATGGGCATCATTGCGACGCCCGTCTGTGGCGGGCTCATAGATCGCGGCCACCTCACGCCCTTGCTGGCGCCATTCAAGACGCGATGCGTTAGAGCGATACGGATCAATCGATACATGAACGAATAAGGGATGTTCATCAAGCTCGGTTGCACCCAACACGGGGGCGCTGGACGTGCCGTTAGAAAGATAGGGAACGGATATCCATGCGACAGGAATCTCCCCTTCGTTGATCGCCATCCGCCATGTTGATACGGCGCGACCGCGAAAGTGAGCATCGATCGCCAGCGTATGCTCCAGCATCGAGAAGCGCAGAATATCGCCACGCGCATACTCGAGATATAGCTGGTCCGATTCTTTTCGGACAACCACGGGCCGACCCGGCTCCAGCTCCAGCCCCTCCAATCCAAACGATACGTGACCGACGACGACATCATCCCATACCACGTCAATTCGCTCTAATCCGTCTCCCGCAGTCACTCGAAACGACGGGTTCACTTGATCATCACATTTGATCGAAAATACGTGTCCTTCATCTTCCTCAATTTCAAGATGACGCGGCGCATGGTTGGTGTTGCTGATCGGAATGATCGTCGTCGCAACCGTCGGGAAAGCGAGCTCACCTTCTCCTTGATTAATTCCCTCCAGTTGACCATCGCGCAGGGGCACTGGCCGACGCGGTCGACGAGGGTACCGAATGGGCTCCGTGGCATCGACAAAAAGGCTCAGCGCGTCCAGATAGATGGCGCCCTCTCCCGCAGGCAATTCCGTCCATTTCAGCCCCATCACTTCAATCGGATACGCCGAGCGGGATCTTAATGCCGCAGGCCAGCGCGCATACAGTAAGCGCCAGCCCCTCTCCCAAAGCGGACCAAAATCAATTTGGTGCTCTGTCCCGTCCGCATCTTTCACCATTAAGGCCAGTCGGGAACGCAATACACTCGCGGCTTGATCTTCTGTTTGATGCAGCCAAATCGTGGCGGTATCCGCTGGATCATGCAATCGAATGGGCTGAACCGGTACCAACCGAATCCAGCCGTTGGATGCCGCTGCCTCGAAACGCAGCAGCCCGACATACTCGCCCCACAATTGCACCGCTTGTGATCGGTCTAGATTGGCCTGAACGTCGTCAGCCGCTTCAATCCGCCATCCTAATAAACGCTCAAAGTCGGCCAGATGTTCGGTTTCGGGTTCGCGATCCGCCCAGATCATTTCATACGGACGATGATCGAAGGAGCGATACGGCGCAATATGCTCCGCGATTTCGTCCGGTGCCAACGGTTCGGGAGCCACAACCCGAGCGGGCCCGCGACACGCGACTACGCCCAAGAGCATCGCGCTGAAGCCAGTGCGCAAAAGCAGGCTAGTCAGGAAATCACTACAACGCACCTGCGCCATGGGGTTATCCCTTGAAAACGATGTATTTCCGACAAACGAAGTTGATCATGACCGCTGCGACGACGTTTCCAGCTTGGGAAACCGTCGTTGTCGCATTGAAGAATTGCATAATCAGCAGGCCGATCTGCACACCAACAAACAAACTTATGGTTGAGACCCCTAAAAACAAGCCCACTTCAATCGAGCGACGGTGACGACCGGGCTTAAAGACCCAATGGAAGTTGATCAAATAGGCCACCACATTGGAGAAAAGAAACGCCAGCAGATTGTTGACCATAAAATTACGCTGACGCACCGTCTCTTCAACTTCTGCCATCTCAACGCCAAGAAACTGGATAATCATGGCATCCAATCCGGTCTCCGCCAACATGGCAGGGAAGAACCAGATCGATAAGATGAAGAACAGGATGATATGAGATGCCGTCGCAATACCACCCGCGATGCCATATTTAATGAACTGAATGGCCGGGTGCGCTTCGCGCTGCGTAAACTGAATCAGAATATGCTTCATTTCATGCGCCGGGCGTCCAGCCATCAAGCGATTCCGGCACATCGCGAATCCAATAGCGCACCGCTTCAGAGAGCGGTGTCACGGCGCTCAATGTGCAGTGTGTTTCGCCGGATTCAGTGGGCACCTGTACCTCGTCACCTGCGCTGTGGCCTTCCAATGCTTGCGCCAATTTCGACTCGCTGGAGATGATACCGAGCGCCTCGTCCCGATCCCAGACACCTAGAATATAGTAATGCTCTTTGCGCCCATCCGAATAGGTCAACTCAACGCCCGTACCAATCCCTGCCTTGTCCGAGGCCGCGCCTTCAAACTCGGTCGGTACAACTTGCGCCAGCATCTGTTCAAGCTCCGCCTGGCGCCGCATCAATAGGCCCTGCGCATCTTTCGCGGCTTGATATTCGAAGTTCTCGCGCAAATCGCCATGTGCACGCGCCACCGCGATCTCTTTGCTATTATTCGGAATATCTACTTTCTGAATCTTCTCGGACATCAACTGCCGCTCACGATAAGCCCGAATCGAGGTCACTGGTCCACGCGGCTTCGTATTTTCCACCTTCTCGCCGCCACGTGTCACAGACATCCATTTTTCCAGCTCCGGATAGATTTTGATGATGTGTCCCAAGACCGAGCGTTTTTCCATTGTGGGCCACGCGGAGGTGTCCTTCAGACGCTGGAAATAGCGGTCCCGGCCTTCCGTTCCTAGCTGATCAAAGAGCGCCTTGACCCAGGTCTTCTGCGTGAATCGATCGCGCAGCTGATTCTGTGCCTTCAATTGAGCGCCGGTATAATCTTTTTCCATTTCAAGCAGCACCACTTCGGCAAACTCCATCGGCGCACAAAGTGACCAGGCCTCTAATTTGTCCATATTCCGACTCAACCAGCTCAGCACCTCGACACCGGCACGTCTCGAAGCCAATAACGCTTTAATTGCTTGCTGGCATGCTTCCTCTTCACCTTCTCGGATCAGGAGCTGCAAGACTTCAGATAGCGAGGTGATGTCTAGTCGCGGCAACAGGCGCAATAAGGCCTGCAAGGTGCGCTCGCGCTCGACTTGCATCAGAAACGCAATAAACGTTTTCATGTCGCGCGCACCCAAGGCTTCAAGTACAGCCAAAAGCTTGTCCGTCGACAACAACTCATCGACGTAAGCCTTCACACCTAGTCGATCGTCTCCCATCGATACGCTATGCGCCAACATCATGGCGCGCGGCATCACGGTTTTCCCCATCAGATCCGCGCCCTTGATGACAAACGCCAGACGATCCTCAATCACATGCTGGTGCATTATATCCAATTCCTGATCGCCACTCAGCGCGTGCCAATCAGAGATGCTGGTGAGAATGGATTCGATGTCGCGATTACTCTTCAATTGCCGAAACCATCCGTCGTCGAAGGCGCCAGCGGCTTCACGAATCAAGATCGGTTCCGTCCGCTTCGTCGGCACGACCGCGTCCGGATCACTCTTTAGCGACTTGCGCGCAGCCGCCCAGAAGGTCTTCCATTTATCGGGCGACACAATCGCTGGAGAGAGTTTTTCTTGCAGAATGATGGCATTGAGCGGCCCGTAACTACTGAGTGCCATCCGCACTACCTGGCCAGGATCCTCATCCACCATCTTTTCCAAGCCATCTGGATCGCGCTGGCGAAGCGCCAAAATATGGTCCTCATTGATTAGGGAAAGCGCTTCCGCGGCATAACCCAGAGCCATGGCGTGTTCGGCCTTCCGATCGAAATCGATAATCACCTTCTCATCGAATGTATCGACCGACTGCACCACTCCAAATCCCCACGTCTTGTCGAGACAGAGCGTGGCAGGCTTCAGATGGCGTAAACGATCTAGACGATCCAAGCACTCTGCCACCGGCACGCGCGTCTCAAGGCCGCAGTTTTTCAGGTACGCCCGGTTCTCGGCTCCTTTACCAAGGATGCGCTGCACCGCATTGGCACAGGGAATCCGGAAATCGGCCGCAGGAATCCAGTCAGCGCGCCAACGCAAAACCCGCAAGCCCGCATCGACTTGGCCGGCATCCGCTAAACTGCCTTCCGCTAACTCGGCGACCGATAAGGCCCGCTCTTTCGCTTCGCCCCGCGCCATTTTGTCCAACATACTGATAATTTGCGTCACATTGGGCTGCGCCGATTCCAGCTCTGCCAATACCGATTGTTCAAGTTCATCTGCGTTATTCATGCGGCATGGTATAAACCGAAATAGCTATCGAGACAACACCCTTATCCGCTACCCTGATCGAATCGGCAAAAAAGTATGTTTGATCGGTTGACTTTGACCCGTGAATTGCCTATCTTCCCCGCTTCAATTCCGGCATTCCCGTCGGGATCTTTCAGTCTGGAATCTTTTTTGGGATAAGTTATGGAAGCATATGCAGTTATAGAAACCGGCGGTAAGCAATATCGCGTCAGCGAAGGCAGCACGCTCGAAATCGAACTTCTGGCGGATGAAGCCGGTGCCAAGGTGCAACTGGATCGCGTGTTGGCGATTTCTGATGGCTCCTCATTGGCGGTCGGTTCACCTACGGTTGACGGCGCAGCCGTTACGGTTGAAATTTTGGAACACTTGCGCGGGCCCAAGGTGGTCTCTTTTAAGAAGAAGCGCCGCAAGGGGTATAAGCGCAAGGTTGGTCATCGTCAGGAATTGACGCGAGTTAAAGTACTATCATTATCGGCATCGGAAGCTGCGCCAACAGCGACTCCGGCTGAAGCTGAAACGGCGGAGGTGTAAAATGGCACATAAAAAAGGACAAGGTACCAGTAAGAACGGTCGCGATAGTCGCGGACAACGTCGTGGTGTGAAGCGCTTCGGCGGACAAACCGTCACAGCGGGCAGCATTCTGGTGCGTCAACTGGGCACCAAGTTTGTGGCTGGCTCGAATGTTGGCATGGGGCGTGATTTTACGCTCTTCGCCCTCAAAAATGGTGTGGTGGAGTTCGACAAACACGGCAAGCGCATCAATGTGCGCGAAGAAGCGGTGGCGTAGCCTCCTTTCATCTCTAACTTTTGAAGGCGAGCTCTCGGGCTCGCCTTTTTCATCGGCATGAAAACCATTACGTTCAAAGATCGGGTACGCCTGTACGTCACCGCAGGTAAAGGTGGCGACGGCTGTGTGGCTTTTCGACGCGAGAAGTATGTCCCGCTAGGTGGCCCATCGGGAGGCGATGGTGGCCATGGCGGTTCCGTCTTTTTAGAGGCATCACCCCATGCCAACTCATTATTGGATCTCTATTATCGACCGCATCAAAAAGCCGAGCCAGGTGGTGCCGGTCAAAACAAAGATCGCCATGGCCGCAATGGAGAAGACCTCGTTCTGAAGGTACCCTGCGGCACGGTTGCACTAGATCATGACACTGGACTGCGTCTGGGCGAAGTGATTAGCGAAGGCGACCGTGTCTGTATTGCCAAAGGCGGGCGCGGCGGTCTCGGCAATATACACTTCGCCACCTCCTCGCATCAGGCTCCGCGTGAAAGCACACCGGGCACCGAAGGCGAACAACGGACCGTCACGCTGGAGCTCAAACTAGTTGCCGATGTGGGCCTGGTTGGTTATCCCAATGCGGGCAAGTCCACCTTGCTGCGACGACTCACCAACGCCCAACCAAAAGTCGCCTCCTACCCATTCACGACCCTAAACCCGATTATCGGGATCCTCGTGAACGAGGATTACCGCACGCTGAAAGTTGCGGATATCCCCGGGCTCATCGATGGCGCTCACGAAGGGGCTGGCCTGGGACATGATTTCTTACGGCACATCGAGCGCACCGATTTTCTCGTATGGGTGATCGACATGGCCGGCGTAGATGGACGGAATCCAGTCGACGATTATCGTGGTCTCATGCATGAATTGACCGAATATAATGAGGAACTGGGACAACGCCCGCATATCCTGGTCGCGAACAAAATGGATCTGCCGGAAGCGGCCGATAACCTCGCAGAATTCAAACGCGAAACGGGCCTCGACCCATTACCGATCAGCGCGGACTCTGGGGAGCAGGTCGAATCATTGAAGCACAAACTGTTCAGCGAACTGTTTCCGTCAATCGATGCCGCAAGCTCTTCGTCCTCCACACCAGACTCCAGCGAACGCTGACCTGCAAGCGCGGCGGATACTACACGAGGTCGGCCGCGCTCAAGAGGGATCTTGTAATACCAGTTTCCAATACTTTTCGGTCTATTCTCCCAGGACGTGACGGAGCACGTCCCTCCAGAATGCTTCTGCAGTAACTGGTTCTGCTTAGCGTGTACCGGAGGGGCAACCTCTGTGTTGCCCTGAGAATGTACCGAAAAGTTACAGCTGATATAAGAGGACGATCCGGAGCGGCTGTTTCAAAACACTGCTCGTGTTGCCGCGAGATATCTCGCCCCATTTCAAATCAATTAAGTCTCGTCCCGGTTTGGCAGGGCGAATCCTCTGGATGA
>SLCI01000044.1 GCA_007125875.1 Kiritimatiellia bacterium
GATGGCTCGCCTTTGCCAACAAGCGGAAAACCAATGGGTGGGCGTAAAATGCGGAATCATGGACCAGATGATCTCTGCAATTGGAGAAGAAGGAAAAGCGATCCTGATCGATTGCAGAGACAACGCCCACCGCGCCGTGCCTCTGCCGCAAGGCGTCACCGTGGTCATCATGGACACCATGACCCGGCGAGGCCTCGTCGAGTCCGCCTACAACCAGCGCCGCCAACAATGTCAGGAGGCCGCCAAGGCCTTCGGTGCAAAGGCCCTTCGCGACGTGGATCTCGATACCTACCTCCAAAAAGCGGAGCTTTTACATCCCGTCACGCGACGCCGGGCCAAGCACGTCATTACCGAGAACCAAAGGACTCTGGACGCTGCCGCAGCCATGGAGCGAGGCGACGCCACAACCCTTGGCATCTTGATGAGGGATAGTCACACGAGCCTCCGCGATGATTTTGAGGTCGCGAATGACGCGCTGAACAGCATCGTGGATGCGGCCCAATCTCACGTCGGATGCTTGGGCGCACGCATGACCGGGGCGGGATTCGGTGGTTGTGCGGTGGCGTTGGTGGCGACGTCGATGGTGGAATCCTTTATGCAACACGTTGATGAAACCTACCAGAAAAACAACAATACGACTCCCAACCTTTACTCGGCCAACGCCAGCGCGGGCGCATCGATTGAATCCGGCGAATCATCCAAGCCATGAAGGTCGAACTGCAATCCACGCCCTATGGCGGATGGACCAACTGCCTACGCCTAACCAATGGTACAATCGAGGCCGTGATCACGGTGGACGTTGGTCCTCGCATTCTGCGCTATGGATTTCATGGTCATGGAAACATGCTGGGCGAAAACCCCGAGGAAATGGGTCGGACGGGTGGGGCCAAGTGGCGCATGTATGGCGGCCATCGCCTCTGGATCGCCCCCGAAGATGAATCCCTAACCATGCTTCCGGATAATGATCCGGTCAGGTGGCAATGGAACGGCAAAACGCTTTCATTGCATCAAGATATGGACGCGACCTACCGCATCGGCAAATCCATGCACATCTCCATGTTGCCCGGAGGAGCCTTGACCCTTTCTCACCGGTTGACCAACCACGGACCCAAGTCGATCCCTCTGGCCCCTTGGGCCATTACCGTCATGACACCAGGCGGAGAGGCGATACTTCCTCAGGAGCCCTACCGAACCCACCGTGTGCAAAAGACCCCATCTCGGCCACTCGTTTTGTGGCCGTATACCAACATGGCCGACCCGCGCGTCATCTGGGGTCGCGAACACATTCATGTCCGTAGCGATGAGAGTCTGCGAGCTCCTTTTAAGATCGGCTTCTTCAGCTCGCGCGGATGGATGCTTTATCGTAAAGCTGATCTCGTCTTCATCAAATATCATCCAGTGCACCAGGACGTACATACGGATTACGGATGCAATGCCGAAGTATTTACCGCCCAGCATGTGTTCGAACTTGAATCTCTGGGCCCCTTCGTCCGTTTGGCCCCAGGAAAATCAGCTCAACATGTCGAATGCTGGCAGATACTTGATATCGCCTCGGCCTCAAAAGCTCTGTCCGCACCCGTAAACCAATCAGGTATATTACCCCAAAGAGTATCCGGATCAGAGCTCATGCGTGCTATCTTGGCCTATCATAAAGCGTGAACCTTGATCTCGCGCTCATAAGCCATAACAGTGCATTCAACTGACCGGAAGATGGTGATGAGGTACGAAACTAGGGTGCTGGCCAGAGTGAGGGCAACCTAATGCGCAGTTCATTCACCCTGTGTCTCAGAACCATCACATCATCGTCGCCCGGATCATCTCTCGGCATCCTTTCCTACTGCTTTTTAAGATGGATATGCTATAAGGCATAGTTATGCGCAACAAAAAGACGTGCCATTTGCGACGAACGAGAACGGAAGCCGATTAAGACCTTCAGAAGTGATATGCGCCCGCGAGACTGCTCATGTGACGGCGCCCGAATCGTCTTACGTCTACTCCTCTAATGAACGCATCTGCGCCAAGATCGCCTCTGCCTCTTCCTGTAGCTGCGAGTTCTTCTGAATATCACCCGCACGCTGAGCTGCCATCGCTTCCTGCATCTTGCGTTCGTAAGCCTTTTGCAATTTTTGTTTCTTATCCTTTTGCCAAAACCATTTCATGGCGGAGAACGTACATCAGGTTGCTGTGGAATCAAGGGAGCGGCGCAATCCTGTTCCCGATCACGCCGCCCGTATAAGGACGGCCTACAATAGGGTGTCCCCGCCTATCTACTCGGGCATATATGCGCAAAACGGCTCAGGCGCATGCAGGCGGCCAGTGAGTGCAAAAGCGCGGGCTCGCGAGCCGCCGCCGCAAACGGTCTGATAGCGACAACGGCCGCACTTCCCTTCCAGTTTACTTGTATCGCGCAGCGCACGAAACGTTTCATGCGAGCGATAGATGTCGGCCACCGCCTGCTCCTTGACGTTGCCACATGCCATCGGCAGGAATCCGCTCGGATACACGTCACCGACGTGATCAACGAAACAGAAGCCGCGTCCGGCATTGACCGCTACTTTCGGCATGCGCGCTGAAGGCCCGGCACCGTTCTCGCCTTGTTGCTGTTTCCGCTCGGCCAGAAAGCGCCGGTAATGCTGTCCTTCCGTGATCTTGATCATGAAGGGCACGCGCCGCGACATAGCCTCCAACTTGGCAAACAACGCTTCGAACTGTTCCGTCGAGCAACTCTGCAATTCCGTTCCGCGTCCCGTCGGCACGAGGAAGAAGACTTCCCAAAACACGATCCCCAATGACTCGACCAATTCGGCCAGGGCATCAAAATCGCCCGCATTCCATGAACCGAATACGGTGTTTATCTGCAACGGAATTTCCAACTCACTTACCCAGCGGGCAGCTTCCATCGCCTTCGCAAAAGAGCCGGGCACCTGCCGGAAAGCGTCGTGCTTGGCTTCGTTTTCACCATCAATACTGAGCGCCAATTGATCGACCCCGGCCGCTTTGAGTGATTCCAGTCGCTCCCGCGTGAGCCGGTACGTGGTGGCGGGAATCGTGCCCGCTCGCAATCCCACCGACTTGGCGTGCCGGATCAGCTCTTCCAAGTCATCGCGTTGCAGCGGATCGCCACCGGTAAAAATGATCAGTGGGGTCCCCATCGCGCGGACTTGCTCGATCAGGTCTTTGCCCTGCGCCAAGGTCAGCTCATCCGGGTGCCGTTGATGAATAGCAGAGGCCCGACAATGTACGCAGGCCAGCTCGCAACTACGCGTGACCTCCCAGATTAACAGCAGCGGAGCCTGATCAAAGTCGACATCCAATCGCATACGTCCCACGCCCCGCGTCGCATGGATATTCGGATGATTTCCAGTATTCGAGTGCATGCGGCATGGTAATCCAGAATTCGCTCAGATCAATACTATCTCGTCGGACTCACGAGATGCGCTGAACAAAAACACATAATTCAATAAAATCGCATGTTTTCGCTTATTTCGCGGAAATTTTTACAGATTTTTTTCGGGAATTTTCTTTACCCGCTTACTCCCGTCTTCCAACCTGAATCTGCTATCAGGGTTTTCACCCCGCAACCACTAAGGAGTTAAAGAATGAGGAATCTGTTGCGGCGGCTTGCTATTCGCTGTGAGCTGCTACCCTCCACTGGGCGCAAGGTTGTCCGGTACACCTTTTCACGCATCGCTCAGCGACGACTATTGTATGGCATTGCCCTGCTACTCGCACTGCTGATTATTCCCACTGCGACGTGGACGGACGGCTCACCACCCGAAGATCCTGATGCTGATTCGCTTTCATTTCTGGCTGGGCCGGAACGAGTGGAGGGCGAAGGCTGGCGCATCCGCTGGCACGCGGTCCCTGATCGTGAATATCGGTTACGGTATAGCACAAACCTTTTTGATTGGGATACGGTTGTCACGTTACCGGCCAGTGATGAAGTACTGGAACATATCCATGCGCTGCCGGATTCCTCACTTGGCTTTTGGAAAGTGCAACTACTCGATGACGACGGAGGCGTTATCGGCGAAACACCAGTTCTCGATAACCTGATTGCTTCACTCACTTTGGTTGAGGGTGAGCCCACCGTAGTGCTCTCGGTCGATGCGGCAGCTCCTGACGGGATTCAAGATGTGATCTTTTTCGAAGGTCCCACAGATGATGATACCGATGAACTGCTCGGTGCGGCCGATCCGGTAACCAATGCGGTTTGGGCGTTGTCGACCGCCGCCCCTACCAACAGCCTCGCCGTGCGCTATTTTCGAGCTCTCGCCACCAGCACGGTGGGCAATATGAACGAACTCGTGCGCGGATTCAGCCTATTCGATACCCACCACTACGCCCGCCTAGACGCCAACGGCGATCCTCAACTGGGACGCGCGGTAGCGATCCGGGATGATGGATCGTTGGAGCCGTTTGCCTATCTGCCGGACGGGCCCGACGGACCGGTGCTGGTCTTCCCCGACGGCGCAGTCCCGCAACAGGATGCCGAGGGGTGGTTCTGGACGTATGAAAACGTTGAGATGCATGTGACCCTGGACGGCGACTGGACACCGGTCTAACCACTCGAATACGCAGGCGCCCCCCTCACCTTCCGTCCTGGTCCGGTTGATCTATCTGACCTGCTCAGCGCGCTCGACCGTGATCCTGAAGCCGGTCTCCATTTAGTTTTATGGGATCAGTTCGAATTTGTCCTTTATGAAGGCTCGTTCAGTGGCGGCGAAATTATTGGCCCACGACTTGAACCGCTATTCGATGGCTTTCCGCTCCCCGATCAAGGCGGCGGCTATTCGGAATTCGCGTTTTCGATGCGCTCGCCCGAATATGTGCAGCTTCCGTTCTCCGGTGTGTTCAGTCTCACGCTGCCGTCCGGCAACGCCATCGTGCGGGTGCCGGCCCGTAACCCGATCTGGATTCGCCTCGAGGCCGATGGCCGTATCAGTATGTCCGGGCGCGTCGAACTGGAGCTCGGCGATGGCTCGCGGCTCATGGCTGACTTGACCTTTGAAGATCCGGTCTATGCGTTTTCCTTCTACGCAGATGGTGTGCATCATCCTGCGCTCGGCGCGCTGGCGGACATATTACCGAATGCCTCCGCCGAATGTCTCCCGCCCGACACCCCAGGCACCGATCTCGATGCTGCGACGCAGTGCTTCCTCTCCTATGCCCGGACGCATCAACGCTTTGCGACGGCCCTGAAAGCCGGTTCCGCCTCTCCTTTCTCGAGCCCGCTGATTCCTGCTTCGCCACCGGCGCCGGACCATGCCGCCACGGCCGCATTGGATGCGTGGACCTACAGCGCGCAGTCTGGCCTCGCCGACCAGCCATCACTGGGCATCATCTCGGGACTGATTGGCCATGCCTCCCGCTCGTCCGCCTCCGCGGCCAGCCTCACCGTGGCGCTCCGCTATCTCGCCGCCCTCGAACGCACTCGTCGCGGGGTCATAGAGGGCCAAATCAGCGCTTCAACAATGGAAATGGCCGATTTGAACGAAGCCCTTGAGGAAGCGACCGCGGCTGTCCTGGCCCGTGCCGAAGCGCCCGGCGCAATTGCTCGCCTCATCAATTTGGAGCAAACGATTCGCCAAATCGCCATCATCGAACAAAACCGCGCCGCCGCCAATCTTGATCCTAGTCCGATTCTTGAAAGCGACCTGTTACCGGTCGTTAATCGTTTTCTGGAAAGTCATTTCCGTCGACTCGGCATTGAAGAGGGCGTGTTCACCACCCTCAACAATCCGAACATCAACGGCATGAACTTTGCCCTCGCCGAACGCAACCTCCGCGCGCTGGATAAAGTTGCACGGGACGCCGCCATCATCGGTCTACCGATCGATCCCACCCAGGACATCCTTTGGGAAGAGGCTCTCACGCAGCTTGCCCGTCGCTTGTATGCAACAACGCTAACGACCTTGGATCAGGCCGAAGCGCGGGGCGATTTGACCGGATACACGCAGGGATTGCAGGCACTGCTTTTCATGGTTGAGGCCCGCGCGGCCGGGCGCATTCCCGACA
>SLCI01000008.1 GCA_007125875.1 Kiritimatiellia bacterium
GCCCCGCCTCGACCGCTTGGGCCAGTTGATCGCCGTAGAGCCGGTAGGTCATGGAGGAGGGGACCACCCGGCTATCAAAGTGGGCCACACCGCCCCAAAGCACGTTCGCGAGGATCGCGTTCACGCCGTGGTCAGCGAGCAGCTTGGCCGTGCGATCCCATGCGCCGGGATAAAGGCCGGTACCGGAATGATCCCATACTGCGCGCCATTCGTTCGCTTGACTGGATTGAGACAGCGCATACGCCTCGACTAAATTTCGTCGTAGCCCGCGCGCCACATCAACAGTCTCGGGATAGCGACCGCGCTCATAGAGCAGGTCGAGTCGTCGTTGTTGTTCAGCGGCATGCGCAAGCAGCGTTCGAATAGCCGCCCGATCAGTTGCACTGACCCGGGCGCGACTCAGTTGTGCGGTTGCGTCTTGGAGCGTTGTATGCGGACCGACCCGACCCGCGCTTCGGCGCGCGTGGACGGCCAGCTCGCTCCAGAGCGGTGGTGAAAGTTCAGCCAATAGCGAGGCCAACATCGAGCGTTTATTTTCGTCATCGCCCTGCAATAAAATGTGGGACATCCAGACGCCGGCACTGGACTGGGTCCAGGCGGGGTGTCCCGTTGGTTGGCCCACAGCATTGTCCCAGGACGCAATCACCTGTGCGCTGCGCTGAGCCGGATATACGGGACGAATATTCCACGAGCTCTGATATACACGCGCTGGAACGCGTAGCCGGTGCGCATCGGCAAAGTGGATCGCGCTCCAGCGATCCGGACCTTCCGCAGCCTTATAGTCGCCCAACCGGAACCCCATCATGCGCGCTAATTCGGCATCGGATGAATAGAAGACCATCAACTTGCCGCCGTTTCGGATAAAGCTCCGCAACTGATCCCGTTGCGCACTACTCAAGGTGGGATTGTAAGGCAGTATCACGATGCGGGAATGATGTAAGCGGCCCGGATTGAGTTCCTGCTGGGGAATAACCGCATGAGGAAGATCAACATCGCTCAACCATTGACTGATTCGTTGGGTACTACGACGGGCGACGTTACGTTCACCAGCAGGAAGCTGATCGGCGCGGAGCAACAGAATGGTCGGTCGTTGCGCCTCAAGACGATGAAACGTGAGATGGCTTCTCCCCGGCGAACCTCGCCAAGGCGATATCCGGATACGTTCGATTCGGTGCCAGCCTGTGGGGTTGCCCTCGGTTTCAAACGCGGACTTCATTAAGGTGATCGTCTGACGACCTGCTTGGTGTAGCGGACGACTCCAAATATACCAGCCATCTCCGCTCTGGAAATAGATCGCCAATGATCGCATGTGTTCCGGGGCCGGTGCAGTTAGTTCGAGCGCAAAGGTGTCAAAGGTGGAGAGGTTCAGTTGCACCTGTCGATCCCAGTAGACACGGTCCAAATCACGGTCGAACGGCAGCGTAAAGGTAACGCCGCCGGTTCGCTCGACTGTCACCGCGGGTGAATCGCCGCGTGCTTGCCACTGTTCTCGCGCTTGCGATGTCGAGGCGTAGTCAAAGCGATCGATTGATCGACCGTGTGCAAGTGTTGCTGCGAGCGACCAGGCGCCCAGAATCAGTAAGTAAAATAGTTGCGTATTAATTCGTCTCATAAGGATTCACCCAGCGATGCATATGACCGCACCAGCATAGAGATGTCCGCTGCAGAGGCAAGCCGGTTACGCAGAGAACGTAGATTTGACCGTGCGTTTCGATTCATGGCGGGATGCCCCGCGCAATTGACAGTCTGCGAAGCTCTGTGTAGGCTTTCCCCTGTTGGTTCCGACATGACGGGACACCATGATGAATCACAGGTTCACTCAGGAGAGGGCTGTATATTTTGACCGCGAATGACGAATATGTCCTTGAGATTTTAGAAAGTGTTGGCCTCATTGATCACCGCCAGGCGGCGGAGGCGCTACAGTCCGTTGAAGAAAAGGACCGCGATTTAATCGATGTCCTCGTTGAGATGGGGGTGGCCAAGAAAATGGACATTCTCAAAGCCTTGGCGGGCCAGTTTGGCATGGAGATTATTGATCTCTCCAGTCACAATATTCCTCAGGATGTAATCGACTCTGTTCCCTCTGATGTGGCGCGCCGCTACAAGGTTGTTCCCGCGTATCGCATGGACAACACCCTCACGGTTGCAATCAGCGATCCTCTGGATGTGGAAACACTCGACTCATTGCGCTACGTGCTGAAATGCAACGTCGAAGGTGCGGTGGCACCGCCTGAACAGATCGCGGCTGCGCTGAACGAATACTATCCGCAAAGTGGCGGCGCGGTCGAAACGATGTTGGAAGAGATCACCGAGGGCTCGGTTGCGGTGCCGACCACGGCGATGCAGGAGCTAATCGGAGAGGACGTCGAAGTATCCGAAGCGGACGCCCCAATCATCAAGCTGGTGAGCTTGGTCATTTTGGAGGCCTTCCGCAATCGTGCCTCGGACATCCATTTGGAGCCGATGGCGAAAAAGTTCCGTATTCGCTATCGCATTGACGGCGTGTTGCATGAGGTCGAAAGCCCACCGAAACGATTGCAGGCAGCGATCGTCAGCCGTATCAAGATTATGTCCAACATGAGTATTGCGGAGAAACGCATTCCGCAGGATGGCCGTATCCAGATCAATGTCATGGGGCGCGACCTTGACTTGCGTGTGTCCACGATTCCTACCAATCACGGTGAAAGCGTCGTGATGCGTATCTTGGACAAAGAAGGCTTGATGCTGGGGTTACCGCAGCTGGGTTTCTTGTCCGACGATCAGCAAACCTTCGAGCGTCTGATCGGTATGTCCGATGGTATTCTGCTGGTGACCGGCCCGACCGGTTCCGGCAAGACAACCACACTGTACGCTTGCTTAAACCAGATTAACCGGCCAGACCGAAAGATCATCACGGTTGAAGATCCGGTCGAGTATCAGTTATCCGGTGTCAATCAGGTGCACGTGCGTTCCGATATCGGGCTGACATTCAGCGCCGCACTGCGCTCTATTCTTCGCCAAGCACCCAACATCATCATGATCGGGGAAATCCGTGACATGGAGACCGCTGAAATCGCGGTCAACGCTTCGCTCACGGGCCACTTGGTGTTTAGTACCTTGCATACCAATGATGCGCCGAGTGCGATCACGCGTATGATGGATATTGGGGTGAAGCCCTTCTTGGTGGCCTCATCGACGCGCGGCATTATGGCTCAGCGCTTGGTGCGTAAGATTTGCTCGAGCTGCAAAGAGGAGTATCAGCCGAGCGATCTCGAGCTGCGCTTGTTGGGACCACATGCCGAACAGGTCCGCGAAGCCAAGCTTTATCGCGGCGCCGGGTGCGCGAACTGTAGTCATACCGGCTACAAAGGTCGCTGGGGTGTATTTGAGATTTTTGCGATTAATGATGAAGTGCGTCATATGATTTACGAACAGGTGACGGCGGCTGATCTGCGGCGGAAGGCCCGTGAGCTGGGGATGCGGACTTTGCGCGAGGACGGTTTGCGGAAAGCCTTGGCCGGTATGACCACTTTGCAAGAAATTCTTCGCGTCACGATGGGGGATGCCGCCTTATGAGTGCACACATTCGGATTGATGATTTGCTGCAGTTGGTGGTTGATGAAGGCGCCTCTGACTTGCACCTGAACGTCGGGTTGCCGCCCGTTTTGCGCATTAACGGCAGTATGCATCCGCTGGATTCGGCGCCACTTGAGCCGGAGGATACCGAACGCTTAATGCTGGAAGTGACGGACGAGGATCACCTCAAGCGCGTGAACGAGTCCGGTGGCACCGATTTCGGTTTCGGCTTTGGCGATCAGGCTCGTTTTCGCGTCAGCATACTTCGCCAAAAAGGGCATTACGGCATCGTTATGCGTCAAATTCCCTCCAAGCTGATGACGCTCGAAAACATCGGTTTGCCACCACAGATTCGCGAATTGCTCTTTCGTCCGCGCGGTCTGATTTTGGTCACCGGTCCGACGGGGTCAGGTAAAACGACTACCCTCGCCAGTATGGTCAACATCATTAATGCCGAACGGGACTGTCACATAATCACGGTCGAAGATCCGGTGGAGTATTACCACGAGCACCAAAAGTCGCTGGTGACGCAACGCGAGGTCGGTGTAGACGTGAAAAGTTTTGCCTACGCGCTGCGCTCCGCTTTGCGTCAGGATCCGGACGTGATTCTCGTCGGTGAAATGCGTGACTTGGAAACGATGTCGGCTGCGATCACGGCGGCCGAAACAGGCCACTTAGTCTTCGCGACGCTTCATACCACCGGCGCTGCACGCACGGTGGACCGTATCGTGGATGCCTTCCCGACCGATCAGCAGGAGCAGGTGCGAATTCAGTTGTCTGCTACGCTCGTCGCGGTTATCTCGCAGGTGCTGTTACCACGTATCGACAAAGCCGGTCGTGTCGCGGGCTTCGAGATTATGATTGCGACGGATTCGATTCGATCGCTGATTCGTGAAGGCAAGACCTATCGCATCACTTCGGATATTCAGACCGGCGGACGTTTGGGTATGGTGACGCTGGATGCCAATTTGATGGCGCTCTACGAGGAGGGCTTGATCTCACTCGAGGAAATGATCCGCGTTGCGGACAGCCCATCGGTGATTATGGAGAAGCTCGAGAGCACCAAGAAGCGCCGCTAGGAGAACGATTATGGCGACCGTGGAATATAAAGATTCGTTGCTTCAGGAACTGAGCCATGAAGGTCTCGTGGCCAGTGAGCAGCTGGCAGAAATCTGGGAGGAGCATGAGCGTACCGGGCAGCCCACCCGCTCGATTGTCCTGGATATGCAGCTTGTGGATGAAGATCAATTACTGGATTTGATCGCACGCCATTTGGGCACCGAAGTGATCGATATCAAAAACGTGGAAATCGATCAGGAGGTTATCCGTTCGCTGCCGGCCAGTGCCGCTCGTATGTACAACGTGATCCCCTTGTCTGGCGACAGCACGTCCGTTGAGCTCGCGACGTCTGATTTGCTGAGTCCGGAAGTGGTCGATGAATTGATGTTCGTGCTGACGCGGGACGTGTCCTTCAAAGTGGCGCGCGAAGCAGACATCAAGACGACCCTGCAGCGCTACTATGGTGACGAGAGTGAGTCGGTCACAGAAATGTTATCGGCACTGGAAAACGAACTGGAGGATGCGGGCGATCTGCTGGATCTGGGATCGGGCGATGACAATGTCTATGAGATTGAAACCGCCGCTAATGCTGCCCCAGTTGTACGATTCGTGAACCTCGTGCTTTATCAAGCGGTACAAGACCGGGCATCGGATATTCACTTCGAACCATTCGAGAATGAATTTAAGATTCGTTATCGCGTTGATGGCGCGCTGTACGAAATGGCTCCGCCGCCGAAGCACTTGGCTCTGCCAGTGACTTCCCGAATTAAGGTCATCTCTGGCCTGAATATCGCCGAACGGCGCTTGCCGCAAGACGGTCGTATCCAGCTTAATGTCGGCGGTCGCACAATTGATTTTCGTGTGTCCACCTTGCCCACGCAATTCGGCGAAAGCGTGGTACTGCGTGTCTTGGACCGGAGTGTGGTCTCACTGGATTTGGAAAACCTGGGTTTCCCGGACGACGTGTTTTCTGATTTTGTGGATGATATATCCAAGCCGAACGGCATCGTGATCGTAACGGGCCCGACCGGGTCCGGCAAAACCACCACGTTGTATTCCGCCTTGCGGAAGCTGAACACGATCGAAGCGAAGCTCCTGACCGCCGAGGATCCGGTGGAATACGATATTGAGGGCTTGGTTCAGGTTCCGATGCACGAGGCGATCGGCTTGACCTTCGCGCGTACGCTGCGAGCGTTCCTGCGCCAGGATCCCGATATCATCATGGTCGGTGAGATTCGCGATTTGGAAACCGCCGAAATCGCGGTACAAGCATCGCTCACCGGTCACTTGGTGTTTTCCACGCTGCATACGAATGATGCGGCGGGGGCGGTGAC
>SLCI01000006.1 GCA_007125875.1 Kiritimatiellia bacterium
ACCGCTACAGAAATTGAAAGACCTTGCTGCGTTACTTCTTGTCCTTATCGTCGTCGACCATTTCGTAGTCGGCATCGATTACATCTTCTTTGCCGGCGTCGCCGCTTGCATCGGCTTCTGGGCCGGCACCTGCATCCGCTTCAGCGCCCGGCTCTTCGCCGGATGCCTTAGCCTGGGAATAAAGATCGGCGGAAACTTCCTGCATAACTTGGGTTAAGGCCTCCATCTTCTCCTTCATTTGATCGAGGTCATTGGCTTCCGTGGCGGAGCGCAATTCCTTGATGGCCTCCTCGACCTTGGCCTTCTTGTCGTCCGGAATCTTGTCGCCGTTCTCCTTCAAGAACTTCTCGGTCTCGTAGGCCGTGGCGTCGGCGCGATTCTTGGTCTCCACCGCTTCACGCGCCTTTTTATCCTCGTCGGCATGTGATTCCGCATCCTGCACCATCTTTTCGATCTCCTCTTCAGAGAGACCGCTGGAGGCGGTGATGGTAATCTTCTGCTCTTTGCCCGTGCCCAAATCTTTGGCATTCACATGCAGGATACCGTTGGCATCGATGTCGAACGTGACCTCGACTTGCGGCATACCGCGCGGCGCCGGCGGAATGCCGTCGAGGTGAAAGCGACCAATCGTCTTGTTGTCGCGCGACATCTTGCGTTCGCCTTGCAAGACGTGGATTTCCACGGTTGACTGATTGTCCGCCGCTGTGCTGAAAATTTCGCTCTTACGCGATGGGATCGTCGTGTTGCGCTCGATCAATGGCGTGAAGACGCCACCAAGCGTTTCGATTCCAAGCGTCAACGGCGTGACGTCGAGCAATAGGACGTCTTTCACTTCGCCCTTGAGCACGCCGCCTTGAATACCGGCGCCAACTGCAACCACCTCGTCCGGGTTGACGCCCTTGTGCGGCTCGCGACCGAACGACTTCTTCACCATCTCTTGCACTTTCGGCATGCGGATCTGACCGCCGACCAGAATGACCTCGTCGACACCGCTCGACGCCAGGCCAGCATCCTTCAAGCAGGCTTCGACCGGCTTCATCGTGCGACTGACCAGGTCGTCGACCAATTGCTCCAGCTTGGAGCGAGACAACGTGATGTTGAGGTGCTTTGGACCGTTCGCATCTGCCGTAATGAAGGGCAGGTTGACGTCCGTGCTCTGCGAGCTGGACAGCTCGCATTTCGCCTTCTCGGCGGCTTCCTTAAGGCGCTGCAAGGCCATCTTGTCCTGCGTCAGGTCAACGCCCTGCTCTTTCTTAAATTCGTCCACCAGCCAATGAATGACCGCTTCGTCAAAGTCGTCACCGCCGAGGTGTGTGTCCCCGTTGGTAGCCTTCACTTCGAACACGCCATCGCCGATTTCCAGTACCGACACGTCGAACGTACCGCCGCCGAGGTCGTAAACGGCGATTTTCTCGTCTTTCTTCTTGTCGAGGCCGTAGGCCAAGGAGGCTGCGGTTGGCTCGTTGATGATCCGCAGCACGTTGAGGCCAGCGATCTTGCCGGCGTCTTTGGTGGCTTGGCGCTGACTGTCGTTAAAATAGGCTGGCACCGTGATGATGGCGTCCGTAATTTTCTCGCCCAGATAGGCTTCGGCATCCGCCTTCAGCTTCTGCAGAATCATGGAGGAGATCTCGGGCGGCGAATAGACCTTATCGTCAATCTTAACGTGGGCGTCCCCGTTATCGGATTTGACGACCTCATAGGGCACCATGCCGATCTCGTGTTTCACCTCGTCATACTTGCGCCCCATGAAGCGCTTGATGGAAAAGACCGTGTTTTTGGGGTTCGTAACGGCCTGGCGCTTGGCCGCCTGGCCAACCAAACGCTCACCCGACTTCGTGAAAGCCACAATCGAGGGGGTCGTGCGCCCACCTTCCGCGTTCGGCACCACCACCGGCTCGCCACCCTCCATCACCGCCATACAGGAGTTGGTCGTTCCTAAATCGATTCCCAGTACTTTTGACATAGTTATCCTCGTCGTAAAAATGTGATCAGATTAAATTCCGCTGTTTAATTAAGCAATCCCCGTGCCAATACTCGAAATTTTTCCATAAAAATGTCTCAATCCATTCATTTTAAATGATTTACAAATTCACCAAGCATGCGTGGGTAGGGCACTTATGGTGCGACTTAATTGCACACCACCCTGAGCGGGAAAGATTTGTGCGACATTATGCCTCGCTTTCGGGTGGCTTTAAGCACTTTTGAGTCTCATTTTGAGAATCATTAAAATTGCAAAATAAAATACAAGGTGATATGTTGCTGGAATGAAGTCGATATCCGTTCGTGAAATGAAGGCTCATTGGGCAGAGGTGGAGCGGCAGGTTCAGCAGGGCGAGACCTTTGAGGTGCTGAATCGAGGAAAACCGGCGGCCCGGATTATTCCCGCTGGTCCCCGTCGCGTGCTTGCCTGGGAGGATCATCTTTCCACGACCATTACGGCACCGGGACGGTCGGGGTCGGATGCGGTGCAGGCTGATCGGGAGGGTCGCTGGTGATCTATCTCGATACCAGCGCCTTCATCAAGCTGTACATTCGCGAGTCTGAATCCGAGACGCTGCAAAGCTTCATCACGGCTCAAGATCATCCCTTGCCGGTGTGGGATATGCTCGAAGCGGAGTTCTGCAACGCCCTGCGCCTGAAAATATTTTGGGGCGACCTGACAGAAGCGCAGGCGGCCGGCCAGATCGAACACTACGAACGTCGCAAACACGCTGGCCAATACTATGTGCCCGAAGTATCGCGCGCGGCGCTCATGACCGCGTTCCATGCGCTATCCCGCGAAACGGCGCGACTCGGCTGCCGCACGATGGATATCCTTCATGTAGCCTTCGCCCTTCAGATCGAGCCCCAAACCTTTGTCACTTACGACGCGCGCCAACGCGCACTGGCCGAACACGCGGGATTGAACGTCTGGCCCGTGGGCGTGGAATAGTCAATTTCAACGCAATGGTATGCGCATTCCCCGTGCGAGCTGGTGCTCGGCGTCCCCAGCCTAGACGTATATCGGCCGTCCTGCTCACAATAGAATTTTTGAACTTTCGCTGATTTGCGATAGTCTACACCGCTGATTCCGGTCGTTTCGATTCCGACTTCGACCGCAGGTAGGTGTCTGTCCCCAACGATGGAGGATTTTTATGAGTACAGAAATGCTTTCGATTGATGTCTTGAATGAGCGGGTGCGCGAGCGTAGCGCCTTTATTAAGGATTTGCGCTCCGAAATGGAGAAGGTGATCGTCGGGCAGCGCTACTTAATCGACCGGCTAATCATCGGCATGCTCTCGAATGGGCATATCCTGCTGGAAGGGGTACCCGGCTTGGCCAAGACGTTGTCGGTCAAGACGCTGGCGTCCTGTATACAAACGCAGTTCCAGCGCATCCAGTTTACGCCGGACCTGTTGCCGGCGGACTTGGTCGGGACACAGATCTACAATCCCAAGGACGGCGAATTCACGATCAAGAAGGGGCCGATCTTCGCGAACATCATTTTGGCGGACGAAATAAATCGGGCCCCGGCGAAGGTGCAAAGCGCGTTGCTGGAATCGATGCAGGAGCATCAAGTCACGATTGGTCATAAAAGCTTCCCGCTGCCGGAACCGTTCCTGGTGCTGGCGACGGAGAACCCGATTGAGCAGGAAGGCACCTATCCCTTGCCGGAAGCGCAGGTGGACCGCTTCATGCTGAAACTCAAGGTGACGTACCCGTCGCTCGAGGAAGAGCGTCGCATTCTGGATGCGATGGCCTTCACTCAGCAACAGACATCGGTGAAGCCGGTGATCCAGCCGGACGTGTTGTTGCAGGCGCGTAAGGTGGTGGATGAGATTTACGTCGACGACAAGATCAAGGACTACATCCTCAGCATCGTCTTTGCGACCCGCGAGCCGGAACGCTATCAACTCAACATCCGCGACTACCTCCGTTACGGCGCGTCGCCGCGCGCGACGATCTTCCTGACGATTGGCGCCCGCGCCCATGCCTTCCTGAACGGACGCGGCTACGTCACGCCGCAGGACGTAAAGTCGGTGGTCCCGGACATTCTGCGTCACCGCATCATCGTGTCCTACGAGGCGGAAGCGGAGGAGTTGACCTCGGATGACCTGATCCAGCGTATCCTGAGCGAGTTGCCGGTGCCGTAAACCGTTGTCGGGGGAGAGGCTGTCATGGTCCCGCAGGAGATACTCAAAAAGGTGCGTCGCATTCAGATCCGGACGCGGCATCGCGTCTCGGATGTGTTTTCGGGGCATTACCACAGTGTCTTTAAGGGGCAGGGGATGGAGTTCCATGAGGTGCGCGAATACATTCCGGGCGACGACATTCGCTCGATTGATTGGAATGTGACGGCGCGGATGGGACATCCGTACATTAAGAAATACATCGAAGAGCGCGAGCTGACGGTGATGTTGCTGGTCGATATCAGCGCATCACATCAATTTGGCAGTACCCCACAACTCAAAAAGGATCTCGCCGCCGAACTGGCCGCGGTGTTGGCTTTTGCCGCGACACAGAACAACGACCGGGTCGGACTGATTCTGTTTTCCGAAGACGTGGAGCATTACATCGCCCCGGCGAAAGGCGTGTCCCACGTGCTGCGCCTGATTCGTGACGTGCTCTACTTTGAACCCAAGTCGCGTGGCACCCGCCTCAAGCCGGCATTGGATTTCCTAAACCACGTCGCCACGCGCCGCGCTGTGACCTTTCTGATCAGCGATTTGATCTGTGATGAAGCGATAGAGAAGCCGCTTTCGATCACTGCCCGTCATCATGATCTGATTTCAGTTTTGATCGGTGATGCGCGCGAACAAAGCTGGCCGCGGGCCGGACTGATTGAATGGGAAGACGCTGAAACCGGTAGTCGCTATCTGCTGGACACATCGAGTCCGCTGACACGGCGACAATTGGCGATGATGCAAACCACGCGGCGCCGCGAAACGCTGGATACGCTGCGGAAATGCGGCATCGACTGCGTAGAAGTGTATGCGGGCGAAGCGTATGAGCGCGCCCTGATGCGATTCTTCCGTCAACGCGAGCAACGATTGCGAACATGAGGGTGATATGGAACAAATTGGGACAAGCACAAGATCGAGCGCCCGCGCGCTGGATGCCGGTGTGCTGCGCCCTACTGTTGTCCTTGCTCTGGCTGGGCTGCCAGCGGGTAGAGGAGTCGGATCGACTCTCCACAACCGACTCGTTTGCGGTTGAGATAACTATCTCGCCCGAGACACCCGTCACCGTCGGCGATCGCGTCGACGTGCGCATCTTGGCACAGCATCCTGAGCACTATCGCGCCATCATGCCAACGATCCGTGACGATGAGCGGATTTCCCTTCGATCCCGCACTAGCGAACGCCGTGATGTCGGTGATGGCTATGTTATCTCAATGAACCGTTACAACATTAGCCTGTTCGAGATTGGCACTTACACGGTCATCACCGGTGACGTTCGTTTCGTGGCTCGCGACGAGGATGAGGTGACCCGCCCGTTGCCGGAACGAACGGTTGAGGTGCGGTCGCTACTGGATGAGGAAGACGTGGTCGTGCCTGCTGAACCGGATGAGCTGCTCAGTTGGCCGCGGCGCGTGCCGCTCTGGTTATGGGTGATTCCGCTGATCGCGCTCTTGGCGTTACTGCTGGGCTTGGTGATGGCCCGCTGGCTGCGTCGCCGCCGCACATTTATTCAACAGCCTCCGCCTCGACCACCACACGAGATCGCCCTGAATGCCTTGGCCTTGCTTAAAACAAAAGGCTACATCGAGCGGGACGAGATTGATCCATTCTACATCGAACTCTCTGCAATTGTGCGCAGCTATCTGGAGGGCCGGTTCGGTCTACGCGCGCCCGAGTTGACGACCGAGGAGTTCATCCGTGAGGCGACCTCGACACAGTCGCTGAACAGTGACCAGCAAAAATTGGTTGCCGGTTTTCTGGAACAGAGCGATTTGGTGAAGTTTGCGCGCTTCCGGCCGGATGCCGTATCGATGCAGGACGCGTGGAACGCGGCGGAGCGCTTGGTGCAAGAGACGCGTGAGCGCGTGCAGGCTCCGACAGCGAGCAAAACGGAGGGCGCATCATGATGACCCTTCAGTATCCTTGGCTGCTCTTGCTGCTCCTGTTGGTGCCGCTGCTGGTCTATGGCCGCTATGCCCGTCGTCGCCAGACAGCGTTGTCGTTCGCAGACGGTCGCGTGCTGAAAGCGCTGCCACGCACGTGGGTGACCTACGCGCGCTGGCTATTGCCGGTACTCTACACGGCGGGATTAATACTGTTGATCATAGCTTTGGCGCGGCCGCTGAAAGGAATCGATGAACGACGCGTGAGTCGTGAAGCAATTGACATGGTACTCTTGATCGACGTCTCGTCCTCCATGTTGGCGGAAGACTTTCATTTGGATGGTCGCCGCGTGAATCGTATGGAGGTCTGCCTGCATACCGCGAAAGAATTCATTCAGATGCGGCGAAACGATCGCATATCGGTGATTGCTTTCGCGGGTGTGCCGTATGTCATGGCGCCGCTCACATTCGATCATGGCTGGTTGCTGCAGCAGGTGAACCGAATTGAAATTGCGATGGTGCAGGACGGTACGGCGATTGGGTCCGCGATTGCGTCAGGACTGAACCGGTTGCGCGACAGCGAGGCGGAGAGTCGCGTGATCGTCTTGTTGACGGACGGCGTAAACAACACCGGCAACATCAGTCCTGAAAATGCGGCCCGCGCGGCAGCGGCGTTGGGCGTGCGCGTGCATGCGATCGGCGCGGGCACCCAGGATTATGCGCCGTTTCCGGTGCGCGATCCTTTTGGTGGCCGTCGCTACGTCCAGCAGCTGGCCGTATTCGACGAAGAGCAACTACTACGCATCGCCGATATCACCGGCGGCCAATATTTCCATGCCAACGACACCGAGGCCTTGCGGCGCATCTATGAAGAGATTGATCAGATGGAGCGCACGGAAATCGAGATGGACGAGTTCACGCGTTTTGAAGAGCGGTTCATGCCGTTTCTGTTGTGGGCGCTTGGACTCTTGATTGCGGAACGCGTGCTTTCGCTCGCTCGCTTGGGGAGGTGGCCCTGATGCAGTGGGGTGATCCAATTTGGCTGCACGCGCTGTGGGGCTTGATCCCACTCGCTTGGCTATGGCACTGGCTGGGGCGGCGGCGCGAGCAACAACTCGCTACGATGATCGATACCGGGGTGTTGGACAAACAACTGCCGGCACGTCGACGCACCGTGCAGCGCTGGCGCATGATCTGTCTGTTGCTTGCCGTTGCGTTGGGCATCGTTGCGTTGGCACGGCCGCAATGGGGCGAGAAGTGGATCGAAGTGCAACACATGGGCCTCGATATTCTGGTGGTGCTGGATACCTCGAACAGCATGCGTGCCGAGGACATTCGTCCCAATCGTCTGGACCGGGCCAAGCTGGGCATACGGGATTTGGTAAGTCAGCTACGCGGCGATCGCATCGGGCTGATTCCCTTTGCCGGCGACAGTTATCTCTATTGTCCGTTGACTTCCGATTATGCCGCGTTTCTGATGATGTTGGATGATGTCCATCCGGGTATCATCCCGCGAGGCGGTACGGCGATCGAGCAAGCGCTGCGTCGCGCCGTGCGCTCATTCGATGACGACATGTTGGCCGATCGCGTGATCTTGCTGATCACGGATGGCGAAGATCACGAGGGCAACGCACTCAATGTGGTGCCCGAGATGCAGTCGCGTAATATCCGTCTATTCGCGGTCGGTGTGGGCACGCCCGAAGGCAGTTTAATTCCAATGGTCGATGAGCGCGGAAACATCACCTATTTGCGTGATCGTCAAGGCAATATCGTCCAGACGCGGTTGGAGGAGGATTTGCTGGAGCGTCTTGCGACGCGGACGGGCGGCATGTATGTCCGCGCAACGCCCGGCGACTTTGGATTAGACTATATTTACGAGTATGGCATTGCACCGCTCCAGCGCGACATGTTGGATACGGAACACTTGCAGGTGTACGAAGAACGCTACGGCTGGTTCCTCGCAGTCGCCCTGCTGTTGTTGCTGGTCGAGTCGTTGCTATCCTTCCGATTACATCCCATGCGTTGGCCGCGCTGGCCTGCATGGGTTGGTATGGCGATGCTGCTGAGCTGGCCGTCGATGGCTCATGCCGATGACCCGCATCGTTGGATGCGGGAGGGACGGCGGTTGTACGAAGCGGAGGATTTTGCGACCGCGGTGGAGGCTTTTCAGCAAGCGGGTGAAGCCGCACGGGAACGTGGTATGGATCCGGCGCCCGCTTTGCACAATCAAGCCAACGCATTGTTTCGCGCTGGTGCGCTGGATGAAGCGATTCAGGTCTACGAAGAGGCGCGTCGCACCACGGATACGCGAATTCAACAACGCGTGTTGCAGAACGAAGGTTTAGCCGCGCTGACCCGTGCGCAAGGTTTGCTTGAGCAGGAAGCTTTGCCCGAAGCATTAGATAGCGCGAAGCACGCATCTGAGCGTTTTCGCGAAGCCCTGACGCTTGCGCCGGACGAGCGACGCACAAAACTAAGTTTCGAACTAGCGGATCGCTTGCGACGTCATATCGAGGAAATTATGCCGCCTCCGCCGCCTGATCAACAACCCGCTGATGAACAAGAGGATAGCGACGACGAGGGCGACGATGAGCAACCGCAGCCGCAGCCGGAACCCGAAGGTGAGGAGGATCCGGAGCCGGATGCGCCGGAACCGGATGAGCAACCAGCGCCGATGCAGCCTACGCCGGAAGACTCGCACGCGGAGCCCGATCCTCGAACGGATTCCATGGATGAAATGTCTGAGGAAGAGGCTATGATGATCCTAGACGCCATGCGCGACGAAGAGCAGCAGACGCGCGATCAAATGCGCATACAGCTCGGAGAGCCGACCGAGGTCGAGAAGGATTGGTAAATGCGAGGGAGATACCACAGCAGAATAAGCGGTGTGATTGCAGGGTTTGCTCTGTTGACGGTCGTGTCTGTTGTGGAGGCGGTGACCGCTCGTATGGAGTTGGATCCAGACCTAATCCGTATGGGCGAGTCGGCGCAATTGCGGATCGTGCTGGACGGTGTTGAGCAGGCGCGTCAGCCGGAACTCCCGAATATTTCAGGCCTACGCATTAGTGGGCCGAGTGTCGAACGATCCTTCAGTATGCAGTCAGTGAACGGACGGATGGTGCAACAACGGACCTTGTCCTTCCGCTATTCCATCATCCCACTACGCCCCGGCGATTACGAAATTGGGCCGATCGTATTCGAACATGAAGGACAACGCGTGCAACTGGAGCCGAGCCGGCTGAAAGTCGTCATGCCTGGTGACGCGACCGGCGAAGGTGAGTCGATCGATATAGATGAAATGCTATTCGCGCGCTTATCGGTCAGCCGTGATCCCGTTTTTGTGAATGAGACCTTCACGCTCATACTTTCGGTCTATTCGCGTGATATCAATTTGGGTCGCGATATGTCGCTTTCGAATATGCCTGAGAGTGGGCTTCAGACTCAGCAATGGCAGGAGATGAGCGCCACACGCGAGGTGGTCGGACGCCAAGTCTTTGATGTGCGCCGATATCGAACCGAAGTGCGGCCCATGACATCCGGCACCATTCGGCTCGAACCGCGATTGCGCGTCAATATCCTCGTGCCGCGTTCGCGCCAGCAGCAATCCTTTTTCGGTGGCGTCTTCTCGAACATGGAAGCGCATCCACATGACTTGATTCCTGAACCACTTGACATCACCGTGCGTTCGTTGCCCGAGGAAGGCCGTCCGGAAGGTTTCACCGGTGGTGTAGGTCGATTCACCTTTGACGCCCGCGTGCATCCCACCGACGTAGAGCCCGGCGATCCGATCACAGTCACCATGCGGATAGAGGGCGAAGGAAATATGCATGCCGTCGGTGCGCCCAGCATTGAGGAGTCCGATCTCTTTCGCGTATATCCACCGCGCATCATTTTGAATGAGGTCGATCGCGGTGGCAGCCGTGGACGTAAGATGTATGAACAGGTCATTATTCCGCGGACCAGCGAATCGTATGAAGTGCCCGCGCTGACGTTCAGTTACTTCGACCCCGAGCAAGCGGTTTATCGCAGCATTGTGCGTGGTCCCTACACACTAAATTTGGCGGAGGTTGCCGCGGATACCGGTAGACGCGTTCGCGCTTCGCCATCCGATGCGACACATGTTGGGACGCGTATCATTGGAGAGGACATCGCGTACCTGATGCCTGCGCCTTCGCACTGGCGACATCGCGACGATACGCATTGGCATCAGGGTCCCGTTTTTTGGGGGACACAGGTGTTCCCTGTGATTGCCTTGATCGGGTTAAGTCTCTGGTCGGCGCGGCAGCGGGCCTTGTCGGTCGATGTGGCGAAGGCACGTCGGTATCGCGCACCTCGTGCAGCGCGGGCCGGCTTGAAGAAGGCGGAACAAGCCATGCGTGGCGGTGATGAGGCACAGTTCTTCGAGGGGCTTTGGGAAACCTTGGCGTCGTATTTTGGCGATTATTTAAATTGGCCAATTGGGGCGATCACGAGCGATGCCGTGCATGCCGCCATGCAGGAGCGCGGACTGCCAACGGATGATCTGGATCGACTGCACCGTTTGTTTGGTGCGTGCGATCAGCGACGCTTTGCACAGGTCAAAGTTGACCAGGACGAAATGCGGGAATTATTGTTTACCATGCGAACCTTATTAAAGGCATGCGAGAAGGTGAGCTCATGATGGTGCGGTACGTTATAGTGCCCCTGCTCCTGTTGCTAGGCGTTGTCGGGTCAGCGTGGGCGACGAGTCCAGCGGAGGCCTTTGCCGAGGCCAATGTTGCCTATGATGCCAGCGAGTATGAGGTGGCGATTACGCTCTATGAGCAACTGTTACGGGAGGGATTCATTGCGCCTGAAATTTATTACAATCTCGCCAACAGTCGTTTTCGGCAGGGCGATTACGGGCAAGCGATCCTTAACCTTAAGCGGGCTCAGCAGTTGCGTCCTCGTGATCGGGATATTCAGCACAACCTCTACTTCATATTAAATGAAGCGGATGCGGTCTATCACGTGCCACCGTTTTGGTCGCGTGTATTCTTGCGGCAATTGACGCAACAGGAATGGAAAGGGATTGCAGTCGCGAGTTGGTGGATTCTTGCACTGTTCGGTGGCCTACAAATCGTTCGATTTCGAAATCGCGTCTGGCTTGCGCCGGTGGCGGTTAGCGCGATTATTTTACTGATTGCCTTGGCGGGCTGGTGGCAATGGTGGAGCTTGGGACAAAGGCCCGAGGTGGTTGTGATCGAGCCCGGTCAAGACGCATTGTTCGCACCTTTGCCCGGCTCAACGGCACACTTTGCATTACCAAAAGGATCTGTGCCGCGGGTTGATTCCGTCAGCGATGGATGGTACAGGGTAAGGATTGGTGAGCGCGATGGCTGGATACGGCAGTCGGCCGTTGAGCCCGTTCGTCTCGTGCAGTGACGCTCACCTAGGCAGGTTTTTCTTATGGTAAGGCGCCCGACATGGTTAGCGTGGTTAGCACTCCTGATATTATTGGTGGGTGGTGCGGTGGCCTATATGTTCTCGCTCGATACGAGCGATCCCGAGGCGCACTCGCAAGTGGTGCTAGCCTTGGCGGTTACCATTGCTGCGGCAGGAACCTGCCTGATTGTGCTGACCGCGGACTTTTGGATGCGGCACTGATACCCGTTGCTAAATCTTTTCGGTATATTCTCAGGGCAACACAGAGGTTGCCCCTCCGGTACACGCTAAGCAGAATCAGTTACAGCAGAAGCACTCTGGAGGGACGACCTCCGTGTCGTCCTCTAATTGCGGCGAACCCTTTTATTTTCATGCCAAAGTCCTCGGAGAATAGACCCAAAAGTATTGGATACTGGTATGAGCCTTCGGGCGTAATGAATGTCGGGATAGCGCTTTGAAGGGCGTTCGGTTGTTGGTGGGTAACGAGATGTCTCGACTGCGCTCGACATGACCCCCTTCTGTTTGGGGTCGTTTTATTATGACGTGGTCGGCATTTGCCTTCTTAGGACAGTTGCAGCCGCTGCGCCAGCGCCAGAACTCCGCACATCGCCATGCTCGACGTAACGGCATCGAATGTTTTATCATCCCCTCCGAGTGAACGATGAAAAATTCCTGGATAGAAGTAGATACTGCCGGCTTGAGCGCCAATATACGGGCGTTGCGCGAGGCGGTTCGCCCTGAGACGGCCGTAATCTTTGTGGTCAAGTCAGATGCCTATGGCCATGGGATCACGCCGATCGCCAAGCATGCCGCCAGTGAGGGGGTACGCTGGTTCGGTGTGGCGCATCCATTCGAGGCCGAAGCAATTCGCGCGCAACTGCCCGATGTGAATATTCTGATCATGGGTGTGATTCGTCCGGAAGTGGCACCGGTGGTGGCTGAACAGCGTTTTACGCCCATCATCGTCAGCGCAGAACATGGTCGAGCGGTCGCGCAAGTGGCGACGGCCGCTGGACACACAGTGCAAGCGCACCTCAAGGTCGATACAGGGATGGGGCGCATTGGTGTTGGTTGGCCGGAGGCCGTGGAAACCTTCCGGGCCCTGCAAGGGGTGGAGGGCTTGAAGGTCACGGGAGTATGCAGTCACTTCGCGACCGTTGAGCCAAAGCAACCGGAACGGGCGGAAACACAGGTGGAACGATTTCTGGCAGCGAGTCGGGAGATGGAATCCATACATGGCGGACCACTCTTCAAACACATATCAAGTAGCCGCGCCATTCTCTACCATCCGGAATGGGATCTCGATGCGGTGCGTCCCGGCATTTGCCTGTATGGCTATGGCGCCACCGATCAGGAGATGCGATTTCATACCAAACCCTTCCTGCAATGGAAATGCTCTGTCATGCAGGTGAAGTCAGTGCCCGCGGGCACGTCGATCGGTTATTACGGCACGCACGTGACCGATGCGCCGACGCGGATGGCTGTGCTTTCAGCGGGTTATGCCGACGGATATCACCGTGCCCTCAGCAATCGCGGTCATGTAATCATTCGAGGACGCCGTTGCCGCGTGATCGGTCGCGTGAGCATGAACTGGATTACCGTCGATGTGGGACCGGATTCAGGGATTGAAGCGGGTGACGAAGCGGTCTTGATCGGGCGGCAAGGATCAGAATCCGTCTGGGCGGGCGAGCTGGCCAAAATCTGCCGCACCATCCCATATGAGATGCTAGTCAGTATCGACCGCGGCGCGGATCGAAAATATCAGCGGTCTCAATCAAGTTAAGTCGCGCCCTAATCTGGTAGGGCGAATCCTCTGGATGAGCCGGAAACATTCGTCTTATACCAGTTGCTATATCTTTTCGGTACATTCTCAGGGCAACACAGAGGTTGCCCCTCCGGTACACGCTAAGCAGAATCAGTTACTGTAGAAGCACTCTGGAGGGACGACCTCCGTGTCGTCCTCAAATTGCGGCGAACCCTTTTTGTTTTCATGCCAAAGTCCTCAAAGAATAGACCGAAAAGTATTGGACACTGGTCCTCTCACGCTTTGTCTCGTAGGCATTGCCACAGACGCATCAGCGTGTATTGATACGTTAGTTCACGGATGGTGCGACGGTTGCCGGGAAAGACGTCGCGGTAACAGTCAACGCCCGTCGGCTGCGCGATTGCGCTGAATACCAAGCCCACGGGCTTTTCGGCACTGCCACCGGACGGGCCCGCAATCCCGGTCACCGCGATGGCATAATCGACACCGAGCCGCGCTTGAACCCCGCTTGCCATCTCGCGCGCCACCTGCTCGCTAACTGCGCCTTCCGTCGCCAATGTTTCGGGCGACACACCCAGTAGCCGTTGTTTGATCTCATCCGCATACGCAACAATGCCGCCACGAAAATAAGCGGAGCTGCCTGGCCGATCCGTGAGCCGTTCCGCAATCAGGCCGCCGGTACAGGATTCCGCCGTCGCCAAGGTTTGTCCGCGTGCAGTCAGCTCACGTGCAAGCAGCTCAGCGAGCGAGGTGCGCTCGCGCGCGTATACGAATTCAGGCCCAACAATGCGCACCGCCTCCTCTTGAGCAGCGTCCAGCGCGTCATCCGACGTCCCGCCAATCGGATGGAGTCGTATCTCGACGCGTCCTGCCGAAGCACAATATGCCGTTTCAATGCCAGCAGGGGGAAAGTTGGATTTCTCGAAGCGATCCACAATGTCGCCTTCGGCGGTACCGCAGGTCATCAGCACGCGCTTTCGCAAGGCGGGCGCGCCGCTATTGAGCTGTTGCAGCCAAGGAAGCACGTGCGTGTCTAAAATGGCTTCGAACTCGTTGGGCGGCCCTGGAAGCAAAATAAAGTATGCGTCATCATGCTCAATACATTCGCCCGGTGCAGCACCGGCGGGATTGAGCCAGATGCTGGCGCCGTCGATCACCAATGCCTGTCGTTCGCGCGCGGGCGTGATGGATCGACCGGCACGCTTCATGCGCTCATGCAATTCCGCGAGTGCCGGTTGATGCATCACGATAGGGCGTCCCGTCACTGCGGCGACCGCATCACGCGTGACATCATCGTTGGTTGGTCCTAAGCCTCCGCTGATGAAGATCAATTTGACGCGAGTTGCTGCTGCGGAGATGCATGATTCAATCACTGCTTGATCATCGGGAACCGTGGTATCGCGCAGCAGCGAAATGCCGACTTGGTCTAAGCGCTCGCCCAGCAGGCGGGCATGCGTATTCACCGATCGCCCGCTCAGTAATTCAGCGCCGGTTGAAATCAGTTCGGCTTGCTGAATCATTCAGCATACCCTTGGGGATGGCGTTGATGCCATTCCCACGCATGCTTAATAATGGTTTCCAGATCGGGATACTGCGGCTTCCAGCCCAGCACATCGTGGGCTTTCTGTGCAGAGGCCACAAGACGGTCCGGATCGCCAGGACGCCGCGGGGCTACTTCCGCCGGGATGGGATGCCCAGTGACTTTGCGTGCCACTTCGATCACCTCTTTGACCGAGTACCCGCTGCCATTTCCAAGATTGAAGGCACCCGTCTGATTGCCCGTGACCGCGAGGATGTGGGCTTGTGCTAAATCGACGATGTGGATGTAGTCACGAATACAGGTGCCGTCTGGTGTGTTGTAGTCGTCACCGAAAATCTTGATGCTGTCTCGTTTTCCTTGTGCCACGAACAACACGAGCGGAATTAGATGGGACTCGGGATCGTGGTCTTCGCCAAAGGTGGCGGTTGCGCCGCAAGCATTGAAGTAGCGCAGGAAAACCGGTTGCAGTCCGCACTGCGACTGGGCCCATAACAAAACCTTCTCGAACATCAACTTCGATTCTCCGTAAGGATTGACCGGGCGCTGCGGCAGATCTTCGGTCATCGTGACCTGATCAGGAAAACCATAGGTCGCGCAGGTCGACGAGAAGATAAAGCGCTTCACATCCGCCGCTAACATCGCTTCGACTAGATGGATGCCGCCCGTGACATTGTTCCGGAAATATTTCATCGGATCCTGCATAGATTCGCCCACCAAGGCGTAGGCCGCAAAATGCATGACGGCATCAGGTCGAACCGAAAGCATTGCCTCGCGCACGGCGTCGCGCTCCCGTAAATCGCCTGCAATGAAAGCGGCACGCGAATCTATGGCGGCGCGGTGTCCTTGTTCGAGGTTATCAAACACCGTTACCTCGTGCCCTTCGTTCAATAGGCATTCGGTGGTAACACTGCCAATATAGCCGGCACCGCCGGTAAGAAATATTTTCATGAGTCCGTCTTTCCTGTCGTTTGTGAAGTAGTTGGCCGGTCAGGCCTCGGGCTGATCCTCGTCGTCCAGCTCGTCATCGTTCTGCTGTGCCTGGTTCAATGCCCACGTCATGTCCTCCGAAGCATCCCAAACCTTTTGCGCCACATAAATCGGACAACGCTGCTGTAGGGCGATCGCAATCGAGTCACTGGGACGGGCATCGATTTCCGCCACGTGCCGTCCCAGCTCGTTTTCCTGAATCAAGTAAAGGCGGGCATAAAATGTGTCATCGCGTAAATCATTGATGACCACTTTGGTGACCGTGATATCCAAACCAGCCAGAATGCTGACGATCAGGTCATGCGTCAAGGGGCGCGGCTTCTTCACACCGTGCATAAACATGGTGATGGCCGCCGCTACACCATGATCGACAAAGATCGTGATCATCTTTTCTCCGTGTGACAGAAAAACGCCACATCCGGTCGGGGTCGGAACGAGTCCGGCAATTTCAACTGGTAAATCTTGTTCCATAAGCGTGCGCACCGCCGAGATCAGATATCGCGACTGATCCAGTAGATCATGAAGTAGATGAATAACATCAGTCCGGCTGAAGCAATGGTGTCCATACGTGCAATAAGTTGTACGTTACGGCGCAGCAAGTCAATAGCGGCTCCGCTGCCATTGTTTTTCATATTCCTTATGCGCAGATTTGCGTAATCTCTTTCTACGATGAAACTTGGCGCCGATTCAAAATCACCACATCTCACGTACTGTCTGAATGTACATCCGGGTGAGACTTGGGCGGAGAACTTTGCGGCGATTCGCACGCATGCCTGCGCGGTACGGGATCGACTGCATAGCATGACCCCGTTTGGATTAGGGCTGCGAATCGGCCATTGCGCGGCGCTGGAGTTATCGCAGCCCGCCCGTCGACGCGCTTTTGAGGACTGGATGGAGGATGAGAATATCTACGCCTTCACGATCAATGGCTTTCCCTATGGCGACTTTCATGGCCGTCGAGTGAAGGAGCAAGTCTATGAGCCGGACTGGAGTACGATTGAGCGGCGCGACTACACGTTGCAACTGATCGATATTCTGGCGGTCCTGCTGCCGGATCAACAGGAAGGCAGCATTAGCACCGTTCCGCTGGGATACGCAGCGAAGCTAAACTCAGCAGATAAGCTAACTCAGGCGGCGCGCCATCTGGCGGAATGTGCTCTGACTTGCCATCGTCTATACGAGCAGACAGGACGCTGCATACATGTGGGATTGGAACCTGAACCAACCTGTCGCTTGGAAACCACGCCGCAACTGATCGATTACTTCGAAACATATCTATTGCGTGATGGTCTGAACTACATCCTGGCTGCTTTAGGTTGTACGAACGAAACAGCCGAACTGATTTTGCGTCGTCATATTGGTGTTTGTTTGGATACTTGTCACGTCGCTCTACAGTTTGAAGAGCCTGCAGCGATGCTGCGTGAATACAACCGCTATGGTATTCGCATCTCAAAAATCCAGCTCAGTGCCGCGCTGTCATGTCAGAATACCGTGGCCGCTCGGGCTGCACTGACCGAGTTCAATGAGCCGGTCTATCTACACCAAGTACGAACTCAAACACCGGATGGCTCGGTAGATGGTTGGACGGACTTGCCGGAAGGACTCGCTGCGCTTGCTGCGCATCCGTCGGATGCGCCGGTCCGCGTGCACTTCCATGTGCCGCTCTACTGGCAGGGTGCGCCGGGCGATACGGATCAGTTGCAGTCGACAACCGGCACGCTGAGCGCTGAGTTCTGGGCCGCATTACGCGCCGGTGTCTGTCCGCATCTGGAAATCGAAACCTATACTTTCGACGTCCTGCCGGCTTCGTTACGAACGTGTGCGATTGAGACACATATCGAGCGTGAGTATCGGTGGGTAATCGACCGCCTCGGAGCCATGACGTCAGACTGACATTTGGCGTTTGCGGATGAGCGCCTTTTCGGCTTCGACCAAGAAGTATGCCGCGAGTGTGACAACCATTACTAAAATCCAGTGCTGGGCGGTCATGCCAACGGTTTCGAAGAGTTGTTGCATGCCGGGCAGGTAGGTGAAGAGAAGCTGGCCAGCGATCACGATCAGGATGGCCCATACCGCGAATCGATTCCCGGTCCACGCGGCCAGATTCATGCCCGAGCCCGTGATGGAGCGCACATTGATCAGATAAAAGATTTCGAACATCACCAGCACGTTTACGGCGAGTGTACGGGCTGCTTCATCGCTTAGGCCGCTTTGTTGGGCCCACCAGAACAGTCCGAATGTGCCCACGCAGCGGGTTACGCTGACAAAGATGATACGCCAGATGAAGAAGCGTGTGAGGAGCGGTTGATCCGGCCGTCGCGGCGGCATTTTCATGATGCCGGGCTCGCTGGGCTCGAACGCAAGGGCGACCGCTAAGGTGACCGCAGTGATCATATTCACCCAGAGAATCTGAACAGGCGTGATCGGCAGGGCCATTCCCGCCATGATCGCGGCAATAATGGTTAGTGCTTGGCCGCCATTCGTGGGTAACAAGAAGAGGATGGCTTTGCGCAAGTTTGTATAGACGGTTCGGCCTTCTTCAATGGCGTGAACGATCGAGGCAAAATTGTCGTCGGTGAGGATCATTTCCGAGGCCTCTTTCGACACCTCTGTGCCTTTAATCCCCATGGCGACACCAACGTTGGCAGATTTTAATGCGGGTGCATCATTCACACCGTCACCGGTCATCGCGACCACTTCGCCGAGTGACTGCAATGCTTTGACCAAGCGCAATTTATGTTCCGGGCTGACGCGCGCAAAGACATCGACGTCAGCGACGGTTTTGGCGAGAGTGGCATCATCCATTTCTTCGATATCACGCCCGTTCAACGCATTTTCCCCGTCGCCGATACCCATTTGTGCGCCAATCGCTTTGGCCGTCAAGGCGTGATCGCCCGTCAGCATCTTGACCCGAATACCGGCTGCTTTGCAGTCGCGCACGGCGGCGATGGCTTCATCGCGGGGAGGATCGTAAATCCCGATTACACCCAACCACAACGCTTTCCCTTCGAATAGCTCGGGTGTGATTTTTTCAACCGGCTGATCCAGTTCGATCTTGGCCAAGGCCAATACCCGTGTGCCTGCGCTGGCAAGCGCCTCATAATGCCCGTTCCAGTCATCGGCTTGCAGGTCACGTGCGCCGTCGCGATGTAATTCGGTGGCGCATAAGCGCATCAGGACTTCGGGCGCGCCCTTAATGTAGATGACACTGCCTTGCTTTTCCGGCTGGCGATGCAGTGAGGCCATGTAGCGGTTACGCGCATCGAACGGTATCTCATCAATGCGTTCCCACTGCTCTCGTTCCCGACGTTCTTCCAGTCCCGCTTTGCGCGCGAATACAACCAGGGCGGCCTCCATCGGATCGCCCACACATTGCCACTCGGCCGTTTCCTCGTCCTGCGTCAGCCGTGCATCGTTGCATAGTAGAGCCGCCCGCGC
>SLCI01000169.1 GCA_007125875.1 Kiritimatiellia bacterium
CGACCATGCCGCGAATAGGGCCAATCCAGGTGGTGAACGGGTGGAGCTGAATGGTGAAGGGGACTTGTTCCGTTTCAAACAGCCCGGCTCTTGACCAAGCCCCAACGGTATTCATTCCCCATTCCCGCATGCGTCCGATCGTGACCTCTATATGCTTGGACTCCCAGTCCGCACCGCCTCCGTACTTGCGACTCAAATTTTGCTCATGAAAAAAGACCTCATCGCCCAGGTCATCGGGAAATAAGATCTCCCGGCCCGTGATGTGTGAGACGATCTTGTCGCCGACGGTATTGGCGCCTATCGACCAAAACAGATAGCCCTCCGGATCAATCAACCACCAGCGCCCATCAAGTTGCTCGACGCGAAAGAATCCTGACGCCTCGAGTTGGGGAGCATCTGTATACCCGCCGAAGCCGCTGCGTGCGGGACCAAAATCGCTAAATTCCGCTGCCCGTGCCAAATCCCTCTCGGCATCGGCGCGCAATTCTTTTTCGCTGATGACTTTGCCTTCCCAGTCCTGCCAACGTAATTGGCCAAACTTATCGACGGCCGGGAACTCGAGTCCGTCCAGTATGGCGGGATCCGACGTGTACGTCTCTGTTCCGAAAGGATGGCTGAGCTGAATACGCTGTCCCGCCGAGGCTCCCGCCCAGTCGATCCGGACGCGAACGCGGGTGAAAAGGTCGTTCGCCACATATTCCCAGTGACGATGATGACCGCCGGGCATCGCATATAAGTTGCCGAATGTTTGAACAAGCGGATGATTCGCTGGGAGGGCAGGCCGTGTTACGAGTACGTTCAACAGCGCATCGATTTCTTCAGGTCGGAGAATGAATCGGCCTTCCAGCCGCACGGGCCAATCGCCGGTCTGTTCGCCTTGGCCGGACACGAGGACATCAAGCGGCGCGTCAGAGGAATTATCCAGACGAACGCTCAGATGCACAAAGTCTGACAAGTCCAGCGGTTTGGCCTGCAGATCAAACGTCACTACGACGCGGCCGGTTCCTTCTTCCAGCACTAGCACGACATCGCTATAAGACTCGCGCAGGAGCGTTGCCTGTCCCGAAACATTAATCTCCACCTGTTCCTTCATTTCGGCATCATTCGCTATTGCGGGCAAGCGAATACTGATCGTGCACATGCAGAGGAGCAAGATACGACTGGCGAGGCAACGATACTGGGCGCAGCATGCGGCGATCGCCGATCGTTGGGCTGGGGCATGGTACTTTTTTTCACACATCACGTGCTTTGTGACTCGCGTTTCGGTTCTTCAAATCGGTAGGTCGTCATGCTCTCAAATATTTCGCCGGGCTGTAGAATCGTGTTGGGAAAGTGCGCTTGATTCGGACTATCAGGGAAGTGTTGGGTTTCCAAGCAGAATCCAGCAAAGGGGTGATAGGGGTGCTGGCCTTTTCCAGTCAATCCAGCATGAAGCTGGTTTCCGGTGTAGAGTTGAACGCCGGGCTCAGTGCTGGAAACGATCATCTCACGTCCGCTCTGCGGGTCCTGCACGCGAGCCACCTCGCGAAGTTTATTGGCGTCCGCTGGGAATAGGCAGAACATGTGATCGTATCCGCCCGCGATACGAATCTGTTCGTCCTGTGACTGGATGCCATCGCCGATTCTGCGTGCCTTGCGGAAGTCGAAAGGCGTGCCGTCCACTGCCCGTCGTTCGCCAGTCGGGATTGATTGATCATCGATGGGCAGAAACTCGTCAGCCGCAATCGTCAGTAGGTGATCGAGGCAATCGCCGGCATTGTGCCCATGCAGGTTGAAGTAGGCGTGATGCGTTAGATTGACGGGAGTGGGGCGAGAGGTTTGTGCGCGATACTCGATTTGCAGTTCGTTCTCGTCGGTGAGGCGGTAGATCACGGTCACATCCAGTTGCCCGGGAAAGCCCTGATCGCCATCCGGACTGCTGCACTGTAGTTCCAGTTGGCCTACACCGGTGTTCGGGCCCTCTTCCCACAGCAGGCTGTTGAGCCCACGCAATCCACCGTGCAATGAATGGCCGCCGTGGTTAGCGGTTAAACGGTGGGTTTGGCCGTTCAGTGTGAAGCGGGCGTTTCGAATACGGTTGGCATAGCGACCGATCACTGACCCGAAATAGGGCGAGTCCGCGTCGTACTCCTTCGCCGTATCATGTCCCAGTACGACATCGGTAGCACCTCCATCAAGACCCGGTAGCTGTAGCGAGAGCAGGGTGGCACCATGATTCATCACGGATATACGCAGTCCGTTTCGATTGGTCATCGTATAGCGAACCACCGGTTCGCCGCGGCAATTAAGTGAAAATGAATCTCGCTCCAAAACCAAAAATCCTCAGATCAACTGCGTACCACGAAGTAGGGAGCCGTCATCTGTCTCTTTAGCTGTTAATGGGCACCGCACAGGCACCTGTTGAAGCACGGCATACATAAGCGGCGGGTTTTAATTGAGTGATCGATTGGTACGCGTATTGGACTGCCGTAACAAATTCACGGGCGCGCTCGGATTCGACCAGCGCGACAGCGCAGCCACCAAAACCAGCACCCGTCATTCGGGCACCAAAGCAACCGGGATTGTTTTGGGATATATCGACCATAATATTCAGTTCATGATTAGTGACTTCGAAATCATCTCGCAGACTGTTGTGGCTTTTGTTCATGAGTTGGCCTAAAGCGGTCGCATCCCCTTGCTTCATCGCCTCTGCGGCTTGCAAGGTTCGCTCATTCTCTGTAATCACATGGCGCGCCCGCCGGAGGGTTACCTCGGACAAGCGCGAGACCTTTTCAGCCAGTGCGGCGGAGTCGACATCGCGCAGCATCTTTGTGCCAAACAGGCCGGCTGCCTCTTCACATTGCTCTCGACGTTCATTATAGGCCGAGTCCACCAAGCCTCGGCGCGTGGCCGTATCGAGAATTACAATAGATGTTCCGTTAGGTAAGGGCAGCGGGGTAGTTTCGAGGGAGCGACAGTCGATCAAGACGGCGTGATCTTCCTGGCCCACAGCGGAAATCATTTGATCCATAATGCCGCAATTCACGCCGACCCACTGATTCTCAGCCTTTTGCGACAACTGCGCCATTTTAGGCGCGTCCCACGGAAAGCCGCTGACCGCTGCAAATGCGGCAGCCACGGCCAGTTCGTAGGAGGCCGATGAGGAAAGGCCTGCACCAAGTGGCACGTCGCAAATCGTCGTGCCTTCCCAGCCGGTCAGTTTGTAATCGGCTTCTTGGAGTGCCCACGCAACACTCTTGGGGTACTCTTGCCAGCCCTTATCTTTCTCGAGTTTATCGAGATCAAACGTGGTGGTTTGATCGTGATCCATGGAGTGCAACACCACCAAGCGGTCCGTGCGAGGACGTAGTGCGATCCACGTATGCCGATTGATCGCTAGCGGCATCACAAATCCCTCATTGTAATCGGTGTGCTCGCCAATCAAGTTCACGCGGCCGGGCGCTTGAACCCGCGTAGATGGGGGAGCGCCAAAGCAGTTTTGGAACTCGGCGACGACTTTCTGTTGAAGGTTCATTGATTGTTCACTTGTCTTGATAGCCATCGGGATGCGCTTGATGCCAGCGCCACGCGCTCGCAATGATATCGCGCAGTTCAGGAAAACGCGGTTGCCATCCCAGTTCTTTACGAATCTTTTCGCTGCCTGCGACCAGTATAGCAGGATCGCCGGCCCGGCGTGGAGCCACTTCGGCGGGAATCTCGTGTCCCGTAATTTCGCGTGCGGTATCAATCACCTGCTTGACGGAATAGCCCGCTCCGTTACCGAGATTATAGATGCAGTTCCCATTCTCGAGTGCGTCGAGTGCAAGGATGTGCGCTTGGGCCAAGTCAACGATGTGAATGTAGTCACGGACGCAGGTGCCGTCGATCGTGTCGTAGTCGTCTCCAAACATCTTCACGCTCTCGCGTTTGCCCAACGCCACCTGCAGTACGATCGGAATCAGATGCAGCTCGGGATCGTGGTCCTCGCCGCGTTCCTCTGATGCGCCAGCGGCATTGAAGTAGCGCAGGCAGGCATAGCGAATGCCGTAAATAGTCGAGTACCAATGCAACATTCGCTCAATGAAGTATTTCGATTCACCATAGGGGCTGCCCGGTATGATGCGCTCGTCTTCCGTGATCGGAATGTTCTCCGGCTGATCGAACAGATTGGCGGTCGATGATAGAATAAATTTTGTGATGCCATGCTGGGCCATGGAGCTGAGTAGATTCAGCCCATTGACTACATTGTCGCCTAAATAGAGATCGGGATTTTGCATCGACTCGCCCACAAGCGATTTGGCGGCGAAGTGCATGATGGCGTCCGGTTTGTGTTCGCTCAGCACGCGATCGATGAAGGCACGATCGGATAAGTCGCCAACCTCCAACTGCGCATCGGGATGCACGGCGGCTGAATGACCGAGTGAGAGGTTGTCCAGTACCACGACCGTCTTGCCGGCCTTGATTAATTCTTCAACGGCAACGCTGCCGATATAACCGGCACCGCCGGTGACCAATATCTTCATTCGATTCCTCCTTCGCGGCGTGAGAGTGCGCCGCTCTGTCCGTCTGTGATGATCTTAAGCCTGTTGCTTGTAATGGATGTCGGCGACCTGTCGGAGGCGGTCGGCGGCTTGTTCTGCCGTCAAATCGCGTTGTGCTTCCGCCAACATCTCATATCCCACCATAAATTTTTTCACCGTTGCCGAACGCAGCAGCGGTGGAAAGGCGTGGGCATGCAGTTGCCAGTGCTGGACATCTGCATCTGCCGCTCCGCCCATGGGCGCACCATGCCAACCCATGGAGTAGGGGAACGAACACTCAAATAAGTTGTCGTAACGGATCAATAGTTTCTTGAGAATCTCCGCCAAGCCCGCGCGTTCTTGATCTTGCAGATCCGGCATGCGCAAGACGTGGCGACGCGGCAACAGCAATGTTTCGAAAGGCCAGACGGCCCAGAAGGGGACGACGGCTAGCCAATGATCGTTTTCTTCCACAATCCGTTCCTGTTGCTGACACTCCAGGTTCAGGTAATCCAGCAGTAGGACCGACCCATGCTTTTCATAGTAGGCCCTTTGTTGCGCGTCCTCCTTGGCCGGTTCGTTCGGGAGCGAGTCGGTGGCCCAGATTTGCCCGTGCGGATGGGGATTGGAGCAGCCCATCACCGGTCCTTTGTTTTCGAATACCTGGACCCAACGATGGGTTTTCCCAAGGTCTGCGGTTTCTCTGGCCCAGAGGTTGATCACGCCGCGAATGGCGTCGAGCGACATCTCGGGCAAGGTTAGATTGTGTTGAGGGGAAAAGCAGATGACGCGGCAGGTTCCGCGCACGCCATCTGCCCGCAACAGGTCATTGCCGGCAAACCCCAGATCGCCCCCTTGCGGTAAAACCGCCGCGTAATCATTGGTAAAGACGAATGTCTCTGTGTAGTCCGGATTCCGCTCGCCGCCAGCTCGTTCGTTGCCCGGACAGAGATAGCATGACGGATCGTATGTCGGTCGATCATCGCCTCCTTGCTTTTCCTGTTGTCCCTGCCACGGGCGTTGAGTGCGATGCGGCGAAACCAGAATCCAGTCGCCGGTCAGCGCGTTATACCGCCGATGCGGTTGATTGAGATCATGCGTGTTCATTCAATGCTCCTAACGGCGTACGGTCCACCCAGTGTCCCAACGACGCGGCGTGTGGATCTTCACCCACTCGGCAATTGCCGCCTGTAATTCCGTAACCTTCTCAGGATGCTGCTCCGCGAGGTTTTCTGTTTCGCTGAGATCCTCTCGGAGGTTGAACAGCATCGGCCGCGTTTCGTTGTTAATTAACTTCCAGTTCCCTCGTCGGACCGTGGCATGCGCCGCGCGCATCCAGAACAATTGTTCATGGGGCGGGGCATCGATCTCGCCGGTCAAATGCGGAATCAAGTTCACGCCATCGAATTCGCGATCATCAGGCAAAACGCCGCC
>SLCI01000208.1 GCA_007125875.1 Kiritimatiellia bacterium
GCCGGCAGATCGTCGTGTACGAGGGTATAGGTATGCAACGCCTCGATCGCAATCGCCGGCAATAGGGCGGATTCACAATCGGGATCAATCGCATGCGCCGCGGCGAGACATAGGACGGGTCGTATACGCTTTCCCTCGGAAAAGACGCAGTATCGCATCGCCCGGTGTAGAATGGCGGGCTGCTCGGTATCCGGTGGCATATGTTGATCCAGCGCGCTCTCCAAAACGCGGCGCTGCTGATTAAGATAATCGGTTAGGCTAAACATAGAACGAGGTTAGCGGATGTCTGGTTGATCCCGCAAGAGCGATTGCGAGGATCAATTGGTTTTTGACAGTGGAGAGCGCGGTCGTATACTCCGTCGGATTAATGAGGAGGCTTTTGTATGCCAACGTATGAATATGAATGTGGTCGATGCGGCCATACATTTGAAAAGTTTCATAGTATCTCGGCTGTGCCGCCTAAGCGCTGTCCGGAATGTCGAGGTAAGGTAACCCGCAAGATTGGGACGGGCGCAGGTTTGATCTTCAAAGGATCAGGGTTTTACATCACCGACTATCGCAGTGAGGGCTACAAAAAGGCCTCTCAAGCGGAGAGCGGCAGTGCGAGCGCGTCGACGGCTGGGAAAAGCAAAGACAAGCCGGCGAAAACGTCAACAACCGCGTGAAAAAGAAGAAGCTAAATAAATGTCCTGAGTGCGGTGAACTGAATAGCCAAGTCAGGCTATATTGCAAACGCTGTGGTGTCGGCTTTCATTCGATGAAGCCTGATCGCCGAAGTCGCGCGAGCACGATGCCGCGGATGGGGGCGCCCCGCCCCCCAGCGAAGCGCCGAGGTGCATCTAAAGTACTGCGAAACCTGATCCTGATCCTTCTGATCGGATTGCTGGTCTTGATGCTGTGGCCAACTCGGCCGCTTGGGCCGATGGGCTCGGAGCAGTTGGGACAGGCCGGTTTGGCTAAAATTGATGAGCTCTATCAAGCCATCGAACAGGGGCAGCGCCGTGTTGCTGAATTTACCGATCAAGAGCTCAATGCCTATCTTGAAATGCGATTGGCGCCACCCGAGGTGGAGGATGAGGTGGTGTCAACGGCGTTTGTCGTGGAGCAACTAAACGTAGCCTTTACAGACAGCCGATTTATTGCTCATATAACAGCTCGTTGGATGTTCGTTCCTGTGACCTATCAAGTCGCGGGAACGATCGAGGAAAGTGCGGGCAATGTCGACCTCGTTCCAGATCTTGTGAAGGTCGGTCACTTGCCATTACAAGGATTTGTAGGAGCGTATAGACTCAGCCGAATGCAGACATTGTTAAACGCTTTTGATCGTGAACAGATTGTTTTTGATCATTTAGAGCGGGCGGAGATTCGACACGGAGTACTCCGCGTGATGGTGTCGGGCGAATGACAAGCGTGAAAAGAGAAGGACTGCTATGAGAGACAAAAGAGAATTCTTTAATATGCTCGATGATATTGACGGAAAGGATGTTTCCGAGTACGGCCGACTCGTCGGGGACTTTGATTTCTCCCGTTTCGTGCTCAAGATTACGCAGATTCCTGCCGAGAGCACGCGGCGCCCCGCGTTATTCATTGTGCGCGTTCCTCAAATCATCGCGGGTTTTCCTCCGCATCTATTCGATATGCCCGTGCGTCGCACCGCATTGGAGGATTTGTTGACGCGCAAAGTCGCCGATCAGATCGAACTGGTCGCCCAATACGATCAGAGCGGTGTATCGCAGCGCCATCTTTCGATCGCTGTGCCAGGTCAAAAAATTCTGCCCCGCACATCGTTACTTGTGACGGACGAGTATGTGGAAGCTAGGATGTATATCCAGCTACCTCATCGCGATAACCGGATTAATGGCCAGCAAGTGAAGGATATCTTCTTCGATCACTTGGCTCAGATCGTCACAGGCTCTTTAATCTATTGTAATCTCAACCAGCAAGAGGTGGAAGAGTTTGTCAACGGGATGGAAGATGCCGATCAAATTCGTCAAGTGCTGCCTACGCGCGGGTGGGTTGGGTTTGCCGCCGAAGGTTCATTGCTGTCTCGTTACGGGAATACAGACTATCCCGACTATGACCAAGTGGACACGCTGCGTGTGGCCGACGATATCGCAGCAGAGGTCGAGGTGCCCAATGCCGGTACCGTCAAAGGGGTCGGCATCCCGTCGGGTATCACTCTGATTTTGGGCGATGACTATTCGGGCCGAATTCAACTGATACGCGCACTCGCAGCCGGTATTTACAACCACGTTCCGGGTGACGGACGTGAGCGAGTGATTTCAGTCCCAGATATCGTACACGTAGCCGCTGAACCGGGGCGCAGTGTGCAAAAAGTGAATATGTCCGCCTTCGTGCGCAAGCATCAACGTGCAGATGTGTCAGAGTTTAGTACAGAGGAAGCGGATCCGTGCAGCTCCCAAGTCGCTGCCACATTAGAGGCCATTGAGGTCGGTGCGCGTGCGCTCCTGTTTGATGAATCGGATTCTGCAGCCTCCTTCTTATCGCGTGACAGTCGCCTGGATGCCTTGTTGCCGCAGCGTGGCGCAAATGTTGTTCCGTTAGCCGCTCGTGCTCGTCGGTTGGCGGATGAGTTGGGTGTTTCGATTGTGGTTGCCGGCACGGCGTCGGTAGCTGAATTCATTCCCATCGCCGACACCATTCTACGGGTCGATAATCACACGGTATATGATTTGACCAATGAGGCCAAATCGATTGATGCGGGTCAACTCGCTGGCTCCGATAGTGCCGATTCGGACGTGGTCTATGAGCAGAACCGCTGGATCGTGCCGAGCAGTATCGAACCCAGCAAAGGTACCCGTGATCAGTTCATCGAAGCGGAGTCGATTGATTTGCTGCGCTTCGGAAACAGTGTGGTTGGGCTGCAAGATGTAACGCAGTTGGCGGATCGGCACCAGACCAGCACCATCGGACTCATTCTGTATTACGCCAAACTTCGGTACATGGACGAGGGGCGTCCGATGCGTGAAATCATGGATCTGATTGATCGTGATTTGGGTACGGAAGGGTTGGAATGCCTATCACGCGATTTGCGCGGTGACTTGGCGCGCCCACGGCGTTATGAGATCGCAGCGGCCCTGAATCGTTTGCCGTCCTTGCGTATCTCGCACATCGAATAGGGGCCGCGTTATGAAATTGGTGATTCAGCGTTGTAAGCGCGCATCGGTCACCGTTTCTGATCAGGTCGTAGGATCAATTGGGCCCGGTGCACTCATCCTTTTGGCTGTCGCCGCAGACGACTCGGAAGAGGAAGCTCGCATGCTGGCCCGCAAAGTCTCCAAGCTCCGGATGTATGATGATGCTGATGGTCGCTTGAACGCCTCTATTGCGGAGACGGGAGGCTCTTTTTTGGTTGTTAGCCAATTCACCCTCTATGGCGACTGTAGAAAAGGTAATCGGCCCAGCTATATTCGCTCTGCCGAGCCAGGCAAGGCACAATATCTATACGAATATTTCGTGCGCGAACTATCGAACCTAGGCCATACAGTGGAAACCGGTAGGTTTCGGGAAACGATGCAAGTCGAACTAGTGAATGACGGCCCAGTCACATTGATTCTGGAACGCGAGAGTGAGAAAGAAGAACTGGACTAAATTAGCGATTGCCTAAGCGCTCGCCCGCATATTTTCCGGATCGAATTGGGCCCCACCATGACTCATTATCGAGATACCACTGCACGGTCTTCTGTATCCCGCTATCGAAATCTTCCTGAGGCTGCCAGCCCAGCTGCGTCTTCAGCTTCGTCGCATCGATCGCATAGCGTTTATCATGTCCCGGACGATCCGGTACAAAGGTGATCATATCACGGTATGAGGCACCGTTTGATCTCGGCCGTAACGTATCCAGCGCATCACAAATTTGATGAACGACCTGGAGGTTCGTACGCTCGTTGTTGCCACCCACATTGTAGGTCTGTCCAAGCTCTCCCGTGGTCAGGATCAAGTGAAGCGCGCGGGCGTGATCTTCGACATACAACCAATCCCTGACATTGTCGCCTTGGCCATAAATCGGCAGCGCTTTCTCATCCAGTGCGTTCAGTATAACCAAGGGGATTAGTTTTTCCGGAAAGTGATAAGGCCCATAGTTGTTACTGCAGTTTGAAATCAGCACAGGGAAGTCGTAGGTGTGATACCACGCCATCGCCAGATGATCGGAGGCCGCCTTGCTGGCAGAGTAGGGCGACCGGGGATCATACGGGGTGTCCTCGGTGAACAGGCCCTCTGCACCGAGACTGCCATAGACCTCGTCTGTCGAGATGTGCAGGAACCGAAACGATGCACGCGCCGATTCAGAAAGTGATGCACAATACTGACGTGCGCAATGGAGCAGATTGTAGGTGCCCACGATATTCGTTTGAATGAACGCATCGGGACCGTCAATAGAGCGGTCAACATGGGATTCGGCCGCCAAGTGCATTACGGCATCGGGTTGGAACGATTGGAACAATTCTGCCATCCGCGTGACATCGCAAATGTCCGCCTGTTCATGTGCGTAGTTGTCCAAACCCGCTAACATTGCCAGAGACGACAGGTTGCCCGCATAGGTTAGCTTGTCGACATTCAACACGCGGCAGTTTTCTGACAACACAAGATGTCGACAAACCGCCGACCCAATAAATCCCGCGCCGCCTGTCACTAATACTGATCTAATCGCACCCATATTTCTTCCTTCATTAATATGGTCAGTGTTACTCAATTACGAGGTGTCTGGCAAGCATCCCGCCAGAGGTGTCCCTTTCGTGACGATGTCATGCCCAGCGATTAAACGGATCTTATCTCATAACGGAAGCGCCGACTTTTTGGGGGACTTGACCATTGCGCATCAGCACCCTAGGCTGATGACGAATTTGGAAAGGAATTGGCTATGAGTGAAGTGTTACGCGACAAATGGGGGGCGTTCCAAGAACGTCTCGAAGAAATGCGAGGCTATCTTTGACGAGCCTAAACTTCGTGCACAATTAAAGGCTCGAGAGGAAGAATCGGCCGCCCCTGGGTTTTGGGATGACCAGAATAAGGCTCGCGCCGCAATTCACCGCACAAACGCGATCAAATCGCTCTTAGAGCCATTAGATGCCATCACCACGCTGATCAATGATGCGGGGACGATGCTGGAGTTAATGGCTTTAGAGGATGATCCCGAACATATTGCTACTGCCGAAAAGGAAGTCGATGCGCTGCTGAAGAGGGTCGAGAGCGATTTCCGGGATTTGGAAATGAAGACCCTATTGGGGGAATCATTTGATGCCAACAGCGCTTACGTAAGTCTGAACGCGGGTGCCGGCGGGACCGAGTCATGCGACTGGTCCGATATGCTGTACCGAATGTATCGCCGCTATACAGAGGCGCATGGATTCGAGCTATCTTTGCTGAGTCTTCAGCCCGGTGATGAGGCGGGCATCAAAAGCGTCACATTTTTGGTTACGGGCCCTTATGCCTACGGATACTTGAAGGGCGAACGCGGCGTGCATCGACTGGTACGGATCAGCCCCTTTGATTCGAATCAGCGACGTCATACCTCCTTTGCGGCCGTCGATGTGGTGGCCGAAATCGATGACGATATCGAGGTCAATATTGAGGAAAAGGATCTGCGTATTGATACCTATCGCTCCAGCGGGGCAGGGGGGCAACACGTCAATACGACCGATTCGGCGGTACGAATCACGCATATGCCCAGTGGCATTATTGTGGCCTGTCAGGCGGAGCGATCGCAGCACAAGAATCGCGACAAAGCGATGAAGATGCTGACGGCAAAACTATATGAGTGGCAGCAGGATCAGCAACGCAAAGAAATGGAAAAATTCTACGGTGATAAGGGCGAAATTGCGTGGGGCCGTCAAATCCGCTCCTATGTCATGCAGCCCTACACCATGGTGAAGGATCATCGTACCGATCACCAGACCGGCAATGTGAGCGCGGTTATGGACGGCGATTTGGACGAATTTATAGAGGCCTACCTAAAGAAAGGACGTCGTCATGAGCCAGTTGGATAAAATTATCGCTGACAAGCGGGTCGAAATTGAAGGGCGTCGCGAGAAGGTGAGTTTGGAGTATCTCAAGTCAACCGCCTCCATTCGGCGTCAGCAACCAGATTTTATTGAGTCGTTGCGTTCTAGCCCTATGGGCCTGATCGCTGAAATCAAGCGCCAGTCGCCATCTGCTGGTGAAATTCGGCCCGGTATGCGTCCGGACCACATTGCAGAACAGTATGAGCAAGCGGGTGCTCAAGCCATTTCGATTCTGGTTGATCAAAAATATTTTGGGGCTGAAGAGGCCGATTTTGTCATGGTACGGGATGCGGTCAGTTTACCCATTCTTTACAAGGAATTTGTCCTCTATGGCTGGCAAGTATGGCACGCCGCGTCGTTAGGCGCATCGGCTGTGCTCTTAATTGCGGCTGCACTCGAAGATGAAGAACTCAGCGAGCTGTTGGATCTGACGACGAAAGCGGGGATGACGCCCTTGCTGGAGGTTCATACAGCCGATGAAATGAAACGCGCGTGTGATCTTGGTGCCAGCTGCATTGGCGTCAATAATCGCGATCTGGGCACCTTTAAGGTTTCCCTTGCCACGAGTTGTGAGCTGATCGCCGATGCGCCAAAGGATGCCACACTGATTAGTGAAAGCGGAATCAAGACCGCCGAGGATGTGGTGCGTATGCATGATGCCGGCTTTCATGGGATCTTGGTGGGAGAACACATTTTGCGACAAGAAAAGGTCGGCCCAGCGATCCATGAGCTGATGAGTGGCGTATGGGCATCTTCGTAAAAATTTGTGGTTGTGCGTCGGCCAGCGATACGCAAGCCGTTGCGGCCATGCGTCCTGATGCCGTTGGCTTTATTCTATGGCCCGGTTCAAAACGTTATGTGAAGCCGCACGAAATTGCCGATTGGACGCGCGACTGGTCAGGCGACGTCTTAAAAGTCGGCGTTTTTGTAGATGAATCGATTGAGCAAATCCGCGCCGCTGCGGATCAAGCCGGATTGGATATCGTACAGTTACACGGCCATGAGCGCCCTGAAGACTGTACTGGATGGGCTACGCGTCAGGTATGGAAGGCGATACATCTGAATAGGGCCTTGCCGGAAAGTTTTGCCGCTTACGCGCCCGATGCATTCTTGTTGGACTATCACGGCGATCGTATGCCCGGTGGCACAGGTCAATGTGTGGACTGGCAAGATGCGCGGGAATTTGTCGCGCGTAGTCCGCAAAAAGTCCTACTGGCGGGGGGCTTAAATCGTGATAATGTGGTTGCAGCAATTCACGCTGTGCGCCCGTGGGGCGTCGATGTGAGTTCGGGTGTTGAGCAGGCACCGGGTAAAAAGGATTTAACTGCAGTAAAGGACTTTATAGAACAATGTCGAAGCACCGATTGAACACTGATCCGGATAAAAATGGCTACTTTGGGGCATACGGCGGAATGTATGTGCCTGAAACCCTGATGACGCCTCTCTTGGAGCTATCCTCCGCCTATGATCAAGCACGCAAGGATGCGGACTTTAAACGTGAGCTGAAGGCCTATTTGCGGGATTACGTCGGTCGCCCTACGCCCTTGTATTTCGCTGCGCGAATGACTCAAGAGCTGGGTTGTAAGGCGGTTTACCTGAAGCGTGAGGATTTGTGTCACACGGGCGCGCACAAAATCAATAACTCCTTGGGGCAGGCGTTGTTGGCTAAACGGATGGGTAAGAAGCGGGTGATTGCGGAAACCGGTGCCGGCCAGCACGGCGTGGCGACTGCCACCGTAGCGGCAATGTTCGGGATGGAATGTGTAATCTACATGGGCGCTCTGGATATGGAACGGCAAGCCCTGAACGTGTTTCGGATGCGCAGCCTGGGCGCGGAAGTGGTCCCGGTAACCGCAGGACAAAAGACCCTGAAAGAGGCCATCAGTGAAGCGATGCGGGATTGGGTAACCAATATCCGTACCACGCACTACATTTTAGGTTCTGCGCTTGGAGCTCATCCCTATCCCCGCATGGTGCGAGACTTCCAATCGGTGATCGGAAAAGAGACGCGCCGACAGATTATGCGTGTGGCGGGGCGATTGCCGACCGCGATTTTTGCCTGTGTGGGCGGAGGCAGTAACTCCATCGGTATTTTCCATCCGTTTATCAATGACCGGCAAGTCCGCTTAATCGGCGTGGAGGCCGGTGGTTTGGGTATTCGTAATGGACAACACGCTGCACGATTTGCTGGCGGTAAGGTGGGTATTCTGCAAGGAACCAAAACCTTTGTGCTGCAAGATCGCAATGGCCAAATTCAACTAACGCATTCCGTCAGTGCCGGGCTGGATTATGCGGCGATTGGTCCTGAACACAGCCTGCTGCGAGACATGGGGCGCGTAGAGTACGGTCATGTAAATGACCGCGAAGCCGTTGACGCGTCTGACAAATTGGGGCAGTGGGAAGGACTTTTGCCCGCGCTCGAAACCGCACATGCCGTGGCCTATATGATCAAGCATGCGGATCAATGGAAGAAGAACGATGTGCTCGTCCTCAACTTATCTGGTCGTGGTGATAAAGATGTGCAGCAGGTCGCCGCTTGGAAGAAGGAGCAAGGGCGATGAGCCTGCGCAGCATGACCGGTTATGGACGCGGCCAAGCTGCCGTCGGAGGAATATCCGCAACCGTCGAAATTAGTGCTGTTAACCGAAAGCAATTAGATATTCAGTGTTCGTTACCTCGCGGTATGAGTGCGCTGGAGGTGCGCGTGCTTGAAGCCATTCAGTCGCAGGTTGCTCGTGGACGGCTGAGTATTGATGTGACGATCGACTGGGCTGGCGTAGCACGCCGAAAAGCTGTTCGGCTCGATGAGCCGTTGGCTGCCGCATATTTAGAAGCGCTTCGCTCTGGGGCGCGATCCTTGAACATCAAGGACGATATTGGCATGAAGGCGCTGATCCAGCTTCCGGATGTGATTCAGCTTGCCCGTCCGCAGGAGGACTTGGAGCGCGCTTGGAAACCGATTGAGCGGGCATTACGGCTAGCCCTCAAGGATTTCTCCGCGATGCGCGCCCGTGAAGGTCGCGTTTTACAACAGGATCTAGTCAAGCGAATTGGTTTACTCGAAAAGTTGGTGAAGGCGATCACCGCTCGTGCACCAGCAGTCACCAGGAATTATCGCAAGAAATTGCACGCGCGGCTAAAGCAGGCAGGGTTCGATGCCCTAGCGGATGATGATCGAGTGCTGCGAGAAATCGCTCTGTTTGCCGATCGTTGCGATATCACCGAAGAATTAACCCGCTTGGAGAGCCATCTCGAGCAAGCGCGTCGTATGACACGCGCACGTGCCGCCACCGGTCGCTCATTAGACTTTCTGGCCCAGGAACTCTTCCGCGAAATAAATACCGTTGGGTCAAAAGCCAACGATAGCGTTATTCTCCAGCGTGTGGTTGAATTTAAGACCGAGTTGGAACGGATCAGGGAACAGGTGCAAAACATAGAATGATCATCTTGAAACGAAAACCACTGTTAATGATCGTATCCGCTCCCTCAGGAGCCGGTAAAACGACCCTTTGCGATCGCCTCGTCGCCGAGTTTGATTGCATTACCTATTCCGTATCATGCACGACACGGGCACCGCGTGAGGGAGAGATTGACGGTGCGAGCTATCACTTTCTTTCACAGGAAACCTTTCACGAACGTCAGGCAAACGGTGAGTTTCTCGAACATGCTGTGGTGCATGGCAATCATTACGGCACCCTCAAGGCAAGTGTACGCGCTTCTCTCGAGGCAGGGCAAGACGTGCTAATGGATATCGATGTACAAGGCGCAGAACAGATCCGGAACTATTTAGCGAGCGGCGAAGATAATGAGTGGATCCAGGATATCTACTGTGATGTCTTTATCGCTCCGCCCTCAATGGAAGATCTCCAGCTACGACTATGGGGACGCGGAAAAGACGATGAAGCGGTGATCCAACGTCGGTTGGAACGCGCGCGTGAAGAACTTACGTGTTGGGTGGATTACCAATATGTGATTGTAAATGATCGTCTCGATGAATCCTATGCAACGCTTCGTTCCATCCTGTTGGCAGAGCGTCACAAGGCCGGTCGGATTGTATCCACCTCGCTGAGTGACCGCTAAGACTGCAAACTGCCTACTGCCTAATAAATTAGGCACCTATCGTATTTGCCACATTTTGACCTGTATTGCGTTGACGCTACTAACGCCAGTCTCTATTTTCCTAATAACGATCATGGTATAGGCAATGATCTATTGTCTGCTGAGGTCCGAACAACTCCTCACGCGAGGAGCATGAAGGGGGGGATAGAGAACATGGCAGCAAAAAAGAAAGTAGCGAAAAAGAAAGCACCGGCTAAGAAGAAGGTCGCCAAAAAGGCACCAGCTAAAAAGGCGGTGAAGAAGAAAGTAGCCGCCGCGAAAAAGGTAGCGAAGAAGGTGGTCAAGAAAGCAGCCGCCAAGAAGAAGGTAGCCAAGAAAGCGCCGGCGAAAAAGAAGGTAGCCAAGAAAGCGCCAGCTAAAAAGAAGGTCGCTAAAAAGGCTCCTGCGAAGAAAAAGGTAGCCAAGAAAGCACCGGCTAAGAAGAAGGTTGCGAAGAAGGCGCCTGCGAAGAAGAAAGTGGCTAAGAAGAAAAAATAATTCAGTCTAACTGAATACAAAAAGAATGGCAGTCGTCACGGAGTGAAGTTCAGTGTGACGGCTGCCATTTTTTGTGATCTGCTCGGGCTGGGACTCTGGAATATTAGAGGCCAGCTAGCGACCGCCATCAATGTGACCTGTTAAATAGCTGGCGTCAATCCGGTTTGTCTGCAAAGAGATTGACCCACTATATCTTGTAGTTTAGCCTCACAAATTGTCTGTATATAGGCCAGATAAGCGCTTTAAGGTATGAGGCGTCTGTCCGAATAGTCCAATGCGAAGGGTGTAAATGCGCTGTCCTAAGTGTACTCATCAAGAAGATAAAGTAGTCGATACCCGTACGGTTCGTAACGGAGATGCGATTCGTCGTCGGCGTGTGTGTCTTAAATGTGGACATCGTTTCACGACGTATGAAGAGGTGGTCAAAGCCCATTTACGCGTGATCAAACGCGATGGGCGACATGAGGAGTTGGATCGTAACAAGCTGCTGGGCGGTATCATGCGTGCATGCGAAAAACGACCCGTGAGCGCCACAGATGTAGAGCTAATTGTCAGTCGCATTCTGAATGAGCTCGAGGCGGAATATGAACGTGAGTTACCCAGCACGGCCATTGGGATGAAGGTGATGGAGGCTTTAGAAAAGATTGATGAGGTGGCCTATATACGTTTCGCGTCCGTGTATCGACGGTTCAAAGATGTGAATCAATTCTTGAGCGAGGTCGAGGGATTAATTGGTCGCGAATAGGTGGGACGTTTGATGCGCGTGCTTGAATACGATAGCGAGACAGCTGATGAGGTTGCGATCCGTGATTATCTTTTGAAAACGGCAGCGCCGAACGAATCGCTCTCATCCGAGCGCTATCAGCGGTTGCATGAAGCTGCTCGTAGCGTGGCGTCGCACTACAGTGTCCGCAAGGAACAGGGCGCAGCAAACGAGGATCTACATTTTCTCTACGCACGAGCGCTCTGGGGCGCAGGGGAAAGTGAGCTAGCCCGCGAGTGGTTGAGTCAGACCGTCCGTCCACGATCCGCACAAGTCACGGCGATTGCGTTGCTGGAGGCGGGTGTGCTGGAACCTTTGCTCTGGTCTGCGGCCGCCATGGGCGTGCTGCGGTTTCAGGCAGATTGGGTTTCAGTCAATACGCGTGGTCTCTGGCGATTGGACTTGGCACGTGTCACAGATTGGACGCGTGAGATCGAGTTAGTGCGTTCTGAAGCATTGCGACGTGTCGTCTTGTTGTTGTTGCCTGTATGGGATTCCTCCGATGGTCAAGGGGCGCTCGGTTTAAAGATGGTGGATGCACGTTGGGCCGTGGACGAGATGTCGTGGTGCGAGGCGATATTGATTAAAGAAGGCCGCTCCCGAAACTGGACGCATGTTCCTGATCTTGTGCGTTTGTCGTAACGCTTCCCAATGAGACGATCAACTTGTGAACGCAGATTATCAAAACGCTGAGTGGTATGTGCTGACATTGGTGATGCCGGCCGACATTAGTGAAGAGTTGCTCGATGAGCTGCGCGAGTACACCGATCGCGATTTGGTGCAGTTGGCACAACCGGAATCCGAACATACGTGGGTCGAGCTCTACTTTGATCAGTTAGCGGCTGCCAAGGAAGCTCAGGCCGCTTGCCAAGACTGGCCTTTTCCAATTCATGCTACCGCGGTTCGTCATTGCCGAAGTCGCGATTGGGAGGCCTTCTGGAAACTTCATTTTAAGTCGCGCCCGATTGGCGATCGATTATTCGTTATCCCGGATTGGGAGTCGCGGCCATCACACGCCAATGATCGATGCCTATTGCGGATTGTACCAGGACTCAGTTTTGGCACCGGGGAACACTTCACCACGCGATTTTGTCTTGAAATGATTGATCGCTTGGCGCCGCCAAGTGGACCGTGTCATACGATGTGGGATGTCGGGTGCGGTAGTGGCTTGCTCGGCGTTGCAGGCGCTGTGTTGGGGATGCGGGAGGTAGTGGGGACGGATAATGATCCCATATGCCTGAGCCAATCGGCTGATAATGCCGAACTGAATGGCGTCGCCCAACGAACGAAGTGGATGACCGGGGATATTTTAGGCGAAGAATCATACGGTTCATTTGATCTGGTCTGTGCCAATCTTTTCGCATCATTGTTGATGCAGGCGGCCGAAACGCTTTGGCAAGCGACCGGCCGCTACTTGGCCTTAAGCGGGATCCGTGAGCATGAAGTGGACGGCGTCGCCGACACGTTTCTTGCGCTCGGAGCACGTGAAGTCGTGCGTGACGGGGATGGCGAGTGGGCCGGTTTGTTATTTGAGCGGGTTACTCAATAGCGGTGCGGTGCACGCGTATATCTTCTTGTAGTGCCGCGTGCAGTCTTTGGTAAATGGGACCGATCGGGTAGAGGCGCTGATCAACCTGAGTAACCGCAATAATGTCATGCGACGTACCGGCGATGAAAATCTCGCGCGCAGTCGCAACATCGTCCGCATAAAGTGTCTGGTGGCGAACATCTCGCAGTAAACCCTCAGCTTTTAACGAGCTGGCCAACTCCATTAAGCGAGCCAGCGTGGTACCCGGCAAGATATCGGGCGTATCTGGTGCGACCAATGCATTGTCTGCCGTGATCAACGCGATGTTCTCAGTCGGCCCTTCAAGAATGCGACCATCCGCACCGCAGGAGATGACAAAATCAACCGCACGATCCGCGGCCTCTTTCGCCATCATTGCGTTAGGCAAATAATTACAATGCTTGATCGCCGCGAAGGGAGCGGGCTTCGCTGGAATACGCGTAAAGGCAATCTGTGCACCGGTTGGCTTGCGCTCCATAAATGAGGGCTTGGCGGGCGATACGATGATGTATAGTTCCGGTCGAACACAATCGTACGGGTTCACCCCCATACTGCCGGTACCGCGAGACAGAAGGATTCGGATTAACGCGGAAGTTTGCTTCGCCACGCGGGTTGTTCGTACAACCAATTGCTCGAGTTCGCCTATGGAGTAGGAGTGGGTCAGACCGATTCCGGTCGCTGAAACCATCAGCCGTTCGATGTGTGGACGGAGGTTGTAAATCCCGCTGTCCACACACTTTAACGTCTCGAATACGGCATCGCCACGATGGACCATATGATCATCGACCGGCACCATCATGAGCCGTGGATCAGTCACGACTCCATCGACAAACGAGGAATACATCGCATAACAAAGGGGTCGTAACCCTTGCTTGTCACGCAATCGCTCTAGCCACGTTGCTGGATCGATCGGCGAAAATTCATGGTCGGTCATACCATCCTTACCACTCCGTGGCCCAAACGCGAACTTCGCCAGGAGCCAAGAGCACCTCGGTAATTCCTGCAGATACCGTCTCGCCGGACATCACATCAATCCACGATGTGTGATCGTTCAGCGACAAGGAGGCCTCCACAGGTGCGCGTCCGAAGTTTAGCGCAACCTGTACCTGATCGGGCGCGTTGTCCCGTTCGAAGATCGCAAGTCCGGTCTCTGCATCAGCGACGTGAATGTGAACGTTATCGCCACGCAACGCCGGATGCTGCACACGCAAGTGAACGAGGGCACGGGTGATTTCTTTCAGGCGTCGATTGGGCTCCTGCTCGAGATACTCCCAGTTGAGAGGGTTCCAGCCCACATTCTTAACTGTATCTTCACCCCATTCCTGACCCGCATAGAGCATCGGAATGCCCGGTGTCATCAAGGGCAAGGCGATGGCCATCGCCGCACGCCGGAAGACTTCATCCTCATCAAAACCTGCCTCGCGCAGTTCTCGGACAACACGCTCTTCGTCATGGCTTTCGGTGTAGGGGATACGCTGTAGAGAATGTTCAAAGCCTACTTTGCGTCCATCCAAGTTTTCGGCCAGCGCGGCGGGATTGAGCTGAGCTCGCTCGATCATCTCGCGAATACGCCAGCGATACTCCGCATGCCAACCGGTATCCATTTCAGTGTCGGTAATGAGGGGTGGCTCGATCGGAAGATGTTCGGCGATCTGGATGTTATACTGATCGGCCTGACGCGCGACATAGGCGAAGAGGCTCGCACCCCAATCGTTGTAGCCCTGCCAGCCGGTCCAACGAGTCGCGTCATAGCGGAATCCGTCAATGCGGTACTCTTCGATCCAAAAACGAATCACGTCTGCGACCCAACGCTTAACCGCAGGAGACTGTTGGTCAATTTTCGGGAAGCCCCAATTGTGACCATGATACTCGCGGAAATAGGGACTCGCCTCATAATCCGCTCCATATAATTGGTACAGTGGGGAGGCCCATTCGGCATGATTGAGAACCATATCGATGATCACCGCCATGCCTCGCTGATGTGCGGCATCAATCAACTGCTTGAGCTCGTCTGGTGTACCGTAAAGCTGCTCGACCCCAAAATGGAAGGTCGGGTTATAGCCCCAGCTTTCCTCGCCCGGCCATGGATGCCACGGCAATGGCTCAATCGCGTTGAAGCCGAGATCCTGAATGTAGTCCAGCTTCTGGATCATTCCGAGGAAGCCTTCACCCGGAACAAAATCTTCAATGAAGAGCTCATAGATAACCAAGTCTTCCAGGGCAGGACGCTGATAGTCGGTGGCTGTCCACTCAAACGGCTCCGCGCCCACGCGTAGCACCGTACGCGCATCATGCGGTAGCCAACCTTTTTCGCCATCGGGAGTGCTCCAGTCGACCTCGCGCGAATAAGGGTCCGCTAAGCGCCGTGCACCTTCGATTTCAAATTGATATTGCCAGACACCCGTCTCGAGTGGTCGGGTCAGCCACCAGGTGCCATCCGGCGATAGATGCATACGGTCGGCATCTGGATCCCAGCAATTGAAGTCACCAACCAAAGAGATGAAACGCTTGCCTGGCGCATACAGCGCGAAGGTCACGGTACCATCCTCATTGTCTGTGGCGCCGAACGCAATGTCTTCCGGAGCCGGTTTGCGCTCATCGGTGGGAACATGCCAAAACGTTTTCGAGTCAATCACAGCATGGCCATCGATCTCTGTCCGGGCAATTAATTCGTAAGGACCAAAAGGCAGCCGTGAGAGATGAATCAGGCGTTCGAAAGGAGGCTCTGACACTACGCCGATACGCTGTCCATTCAGCCACCACTCCACCAATTCGGCTCCTTCAGCATGGGCCGACACCGTTAACTCATCGCCTGCAACCTCATCAGATATTGGCTCGGTGATCTGAAGCGCGTCATCCGCCGTAGTATCGGACCAGTCGATTTTCACGTTATAATTGCGGCCACCATCCGTATCCCACTCATCGCCCCAATTAGCGGCCATGTGCAGCGAGTGGATGACTTGATAGCCTTGATCGAAAGGCCCGATGTACACGATGGAGTTGCCGTTGTCATCGGGCGGCGGCAGGGCCGTATTCAGTCCAACACCATCTTCCGCCATATAACTATTGATCGGCCAGTATATGGGGTGAATCGGCGTCCAGGTGCCGAATTCGGAATTGGCACCCCAGCGCAAACGACCGTCCGGCTCGCTGTCTCGTACGATGACCTTAATAACATCGGAAAACGTGGGCGATTCGGGCTCAAAACTGATTCTGCCTTGGCTGATTTGGATAAGATAGTCGTCGCCATTGTTATTGTCCCACGTGCCATCTGCGCGCAAAATCGCGAAGACAACGCCCTCGGCAACTTGATTGGTATTATCAAATGGCCCCAAGACGACTCGACTATCTTCAAATGGAGTACGAATGGCGTTGCCGTAGAGTGTGGAGCCCTCAGGGCGATAATCGGCAATGGGGCGAACCCAGCTGACCTCATCCACATTAACAGCCCAATGCAACACATCGCCACCCTCAAGCGTCGGCAGATGAATTTCAACAGTCTCGAAACGCGACGGCACGCGCGGCGACCATTCAGGATGAATACCCGCAAGGGTTATCATGGGCAAAACAAGTAAAACGAAGACAAGATACAGATGTTTTTTCATAGGCTTACACTCGACTCAAGGTTACAGTTCGGGCTTGTTATTCCAATCGGGTACAGGGCAATTAACCATAGACATTTTTATGAGGCAAGCTGAACAGGACAAAAAAGGTGGCCGCTTACTCAGCGAAGAAGAGTGGCAAGAGCATCAGGAAATTAAAGCAGCGACGTGGGGCCATGTCGCGCCCTTTGTTTTTTGGATTGCCTGCATATTCCTAGTCGGACAATTCGCGCTGGCCGATGATTCAACGGTACGCGCATGGGTATATGCGGCCCAAACGTTTGGTGGTTTAGCGTTGTTTCTCTATTTCCGACCGTGGCGTTGGTATCCGCGCTTGAACGTAAACAACCTGCCCTTGGCATTGGCCGTTGGTCTTGTCGTTTTTGTCATCTGGGTATTACCGGAAGCGCACTGGTTAGGTGATCGCTTTCCGGCATGGCGACAGTTCTATCTGCAAATCGCGATCCTGCCGCCTTGGTCAATACCCGATCCGGTCGAATCATCACCGTTTGCACCCGCTGTCGCTGGATGGCCCTTGGTCATGATTCGTATTGCAGGGTCCGCTTTTGTGATTGCGATCATTGAGGAGTTCTTTTGGCGTGGCTGGCTTTATCGCTGGTTACTCGGGCGAAACTTCTTAAAGGTCGACCTGGGCACTTGGCATACGGGCGTCTTTTTGGCGGTAAGCGCGGTTTTTGCGGTTGAGCACATGCAATGGGCCGTTGGGTTTATCGCCGGTATCGCCTATCTATGGTTAATGATTCGCACACGCGATATATGGGCCGCTGCGATTGCGCATGTGTTGACGAACTTCTTGCTCGGTATTTATGTGGTGGCGTTTGAGAAGTATGAGTTTTGGTAGGGTTCAATGAACGCTGACCAAGCAGAGCCTCAAGACGACCAGGAAGCGCTCAAGGTCGGACTTTATGTAGTCGGTACCCCGATTGGCAATCTCAGCGACATCAGTATCCGTGCCCTCGATACTTTACGTCAAGTCGACGCCATCCTCGCAGAAGACACGCGACACACCCGTAAACTGTTGACGCGGTATGAGATCGCGACGCCTATGATTAGCTGTCACAAGTTTAACGAGGCGCAGCGCTCGCAACAGATTGTGCATCGCATTATGAGTGGCGCGGCGTTGGCCTTAGTGAGTGATGCCGGTATGCCGGGTGTATCGGATCCGGGTGCGCGCGTTGTGGACGCTTGCCGAGCGGCGGGCGCGCCGATCTATGCCGTGCCCGGGCCCAGCGCGATCACAACCGCGATCTCGCTGTGTGGGTTTGCCGAAGGCGGATTCATTTTTCTCGGCTTCTTGCCCAATAAGTCAGCGGCCCGGCGCCGCATTCTTGCACAGTGGCTGCCGCAGGAGTTACCGATTGCGGTCTATGAATCGCCGTATCGCGCCATCAAGTTGATCACCGAACTCGCAGAGCTGGCACCTAATCGCCAAGTATTCGTTGGACGCGAACTCACCAAACATTATGAGCAATCCCTCGTCGGGACCCCCGCCGAAATCTTGGCCGTGTTTGAGCAACGCTCGACAAAAGGGGAATGGGTGATCGTCATCGGGCCAGAGCGATAGGGCGAATTCGCTCGCACACTTTCAATCGGCCTGCTGCTCATAATCTTAATCCTAATCGTACGTTTAATCGGTCTTCTGCACCGAGCCACTGTCACGGGCTTCATTAGAAGTGGCTGCTTGCGGCGAGAGCTGTTGGTTGGGATTGAGATCTCTCGACTTCGCTCGAGATGACCTTTTCTTTTTTTTGGGGCGGTCCATTGGCGCGGCTCGGCAGCGCCTCGCCCTGCCGTCGCGTGATGGGACCGGTAGGGCGAATCCTCCGGATGAGCCGAGTCCGGGATCTGCTCATGCTGGACTCATGTTCCATCGCTTACGACACTCGCCGACCGCAGAGGGTCGGCCTAGTGTGCTTGGCATGACATGAACCTATTAAGTTGAAAGGAACTTAACGGAGCTGATGACGGCAACCGTAGCCGGACGCAAGGCCGAACCGTGAGGGTAAAGCTGAAAGAAGCGCGAGGCAAAACCACGACCGTAGGAACACGAACAGACAGTGAGGCCTGCCACGGGAGACGAGCTTGCTAGGGAAAGCGAAGTCCAAAGGTCATCAACGAAACGTGGGTGGTAGAGTCTGACGGCACGTGGTGAAAGGGTCATGTCTTACCCAAGGAGATCTCGGCGGTGAGAGCCGCCGAGAAGTCAGCAGAGGCCATAGTAGTGCAGATAATCTGCGAAAGCAGATTGGAGCGAAGGGCCGAAGGAGAGGAGAAGTGACATAAGCGGAGTCTTCGTTGTCCGCGCAAGCCACCTGAAACCGGGGGACGTGACAACTACGGTCGCCATCCTCCGGCTGCCAACAGCCCAAGCGGTGAAGCCGCGGTAAGCTGGAAGCGGGACACAGGCAAGTGGACGACGAGGCACGAGGCTGAAAGAGAAGTCATGAATGAGCAACTGATGGAAGAGATGGTGGATGAGGCGAACGCCCGCCGCGCCTACGAAGCGGTGAAACGCAATCGAGGTGCAGCGGGCATCGACGGC
>SLCI01000128.1 GCA_007125875.1 Kiritimatiellia bacterium
TACCCGCGCGACCAGCCAAGTAACCGCTGACCCACAGCAATTGCTGAGCCGTCAAATTTGACGCCAGGCCATCGACCTGAGCCATTTGCGCAGCAGACAATGGTTGTTGTTCGCTCAATTCTATCTCCGCTTAATATACATATCTCTATCGGGTTTATAAGGTATATGTGCTACCATCATTCGTCAACTACGTTTTCAGGCGGGTAAAGCGCCCAAAAAAGCGTCCATTTGCTGGTCGGTGCCAATCGTTACCCGCAGATGATGCTTCGTTCGTTCGGCGGGAAAATATCGCACATAAATCTTTTGATCGCGCAGGGCGTTGAACAAGTCGTCCGCCGCCAAGTCTGCCGGCGGACGGATCCAGAGAAAATTGGCTTGCGAAGGATAAACGAAGAACCCGCGCTGCTCGAGCTGTTGCTTAACGCGCTCACGTGTGGTGCGGATACGGGTCACATTGTGCTGCATGTAGGCTTGGTCCTCGATCGCAGCCCGCCCCACTTCCTGCGTGAGGCGATCAATATTATACGCATCCTTGATTTTGTAGAGTGCCTCAATCAGCGACACATCACCGATTGCGTACCCTAAGCGGGCGCCGGCCAGCGAATACGACTTGGAGAAAGAGCGCGTGACGAGCACGTTGGCTCGATCCAGCGCCAAGGCCAAAGCATTTTGTTCGGCAAATTCGGCATACGCTTCGTCCACCACCACGACCCCTTCCGATCGATCCGCAAAGGCGGCAATGCGGTCCTGCGGACACAACAAACTGGTCGGCGCATTCGGATTCGTCCAGAAGAAGAGCGGCACATCGTACGTCTGTTCCGGGACCGGCCAGCTGAAATCCTCATTTAATGACAACGGTGCAGTACCGACATCCGCAATCGCGGCCAGCACGGGATAGAGCGAATACGACGGATCAAAGTAACCGATACGACCATGATTCGGCACAAATGCGCGGATGCATAGCGCGAGCACTTCATCGGAGCCGTTACCGCAAAACACATTCTCTACAGCACAGCCATGCACGCGCGCAATCGATTCGCGCAAGCGCAATGCAACGGGGTCGGGATATAGCCGAAACCAGTCCGACGGTGCGCGCTGCAAGACGTCCAGCACGGCCGGCGCGGGCGGATACGGGTTCTCGTTGGTATTCAGCTTGACCACCGCCGGATCAGACGGTTGTTCGCCCGGCGTATACGCGTGCAGCGCGGCGACGTTATCTCGAATATAGGTGCTCATATGGTTTCGAACCGAGCCCGCGCAGATCGCACGTGTCCGTCCAATCCTTCCACTCGACCGAAGGCTTCGATCACCGGTAAGGTCTCTTTCAAGTCGGCGCTGGTGAAGGCGACGATACTGGTGCGACGCCGGAAATCATCGACGGTCAGCCCGGAAAAGAATGCAGCGGAACCGCCGGTGGGCAGCACGTGGCTCGGACCGGCCACATAATCGCCCGCACATTCCGGCGTCCATTGCCCGACAAAGACGGCGCCCGCACAACGAATCTTCTTCAGCCAGGCCCGCGGTTGATGCACGAGCAGTTCGAAATGCTCCGGGGCGAATCGATTAATCAACTCCATACCATGATCCAACGTTTCCACGACGACCAATAGCGTCCCTTTGTTTAGCACTTCCCGTATGGCCGCCTCACGACTTAACGTGGCGGACTGACGGATCAGCTCGGCTTCAACCTTCTCGGCCAAACGTCCCGATGAAGTTACCAGCAAGACTTTCTCCTGCCCGGTACCGTGTTCGGCCTGTGAGAGCAAGTCGGCTGCCACATGAATCGGCGAAGCGGAATCATCGGCCAGGATCGCAATCTCACTCGGTCCAGCCACAGAATCCAGCGCCACGTGCCCATAAACCAACCGTTTGGCGGCCGTCACATAAGGCCCGCCCGGTCCAACGATTTTCTGTACGGGCGCAATCGTTTTGGTGCCGTACGCCATTGCGCCGATCGCTTGAATGCCGCCGACACGATAAATTTCCGTGGCGCCAGCGAGCTCGAGAGAACAGAGCAAGAAGGGATCAACGTTCCCCTCTTTATCCGCGGGTGTGCAGGCCACAATTTCGGGCACGCCCGCAACGCGCGCGAGCGCAACAGTCATCAAGGCCGTCGATGCCAACGGCGCCGCGCCGCCTGGGATGTATGCGCCAACACGATCATACGGCACAAATTGCTCGCCTAAGATCCCGCCTTTCGGGCTGGACATGGTCCAATCGCTGCTCAGCCCGGCTTTGGCAAATCGGGTGATCCGCTTGCACGCCTCGTTGGCCGCCAGCTTGAATTCGCGATCGACCTGCTCACGTGCTTCATTTAACTCGCTCGAAGTGATCGGCAGTTGCCGCGTCGTCAAGCTAGCGCCATCAAAGTCCTTGATGTATTTCAACAGCGCGGTATCACCTCGCTTGCGGATGTCCTCAAGTACATCACGCGCAGTCGCTTCTGCGGCCGGATCGATGGATGGCCGCTTTAGAAAACGGGTCACCGTTGCGACGGCCTTATCGGGGTTCCAATGCACCGTCCGGATATTGATTTTCGCTTTTTTCTTATCACTCATGATTCTTTATTCACATTCTAACCGCTTCATTTAAATTGCCACACCGCGTACAGCGCGCTAGTGGAACATCGCGAGCGTCCAAATACACGTGCTCGCAAACCTCGCAACGGTATATGCGATTCTGCTTTGATACAAGCCGCGCAGCATTCTCTCGCGCCAGGTAGTACGCCCAACACAGCAGGATAACCACCAAATACACAACGACGGGCAAAAAGAACAGCTGTGTCAGATCAACGCTCATCCGACTCCTCTGCCATAGTAGTACGTGGCGCACCGGGATAACTGACGATAAAATGCACAAGCGAGGGTTGGTCAGATGGTCGCCATCGCCAGCGGTGCAGGGCGCGAACAAGTTGATGCGCGACATCGGCTTCATCCGGGCGCTGATCCAGCACGACATGCGTTACGGTGCCGGATTGGTCAATGGTGATCATACCGCCCGCGCGCCAGCCGTCTGCCCCCCAGTAGGTGGTGCCCGCAGGCCAAGCCAGCGACTCTGCCATGCGGTCCTCGGCGCCGCGCAGTTCAATCACGCTCGGCACCGGATCAGGCCAGTCGTTCGCGCCAGCCCGCTGCGGGCTGGGACGCGGAATCGGCAAAGGATGACGGCTCACCTCGGCCAGCAAAGCGTCCCGATCAGGCAGCGGCACGATCCCCTGTTCATCGGCCGGACGCTGCCGAGCCAGCTGCATGGTAATTTCTGGCGGTTGAGCGACGGGCGGCCGCACAGCGATTTCGTCTGCCAGCCACGCCTGACTAAAGCCAACAGAACCGGGCAACGCGAACAACGTCGGTGACGCAATCGCCAGCTGATCCTGGAACGCATCGGAGTGTTGTTCTTCATCCCAAAATTGCAGTACCCAGCGCGCCGGCGACGGCGCTTCCGTCATCACCTCGGGCACGCGCCACTCCATACCCCATAGCCAAAAGGCATGAGCAAGAATCGTAATGAGCACAGCAATCAACCAAAAGCCAATACCGGGCTCGATCTTTCGACTAACCTGCTGCGGTCTCATGGCGACTCAACGATGGTCTCTCGAGGAAATTGCGTGGCCAGGATCACTTCATCAAAGCCCGCACTCGACGCCTTAGCATAAATCCGTAACAGCGTATCATGCGGCGCACGCCGATCAGCCTGAATAACGAGCGTGCTGGTATCACGCGTGCGGCGCACGTCGCTCATCCACTGGGTCAACTGATCCAGTGAAGCGCGTCGATCATCAAAAAAGATCAAGTTCTCACTGGTCACCGTAACGATTGTCGCTCCGAGCGGCGCGCCTTGCGTGAAATCCGCTGCGGGCAATTCCAGCGACATGCCGGGACGCAGCACGACGCCAGAATGCAGGATAATATATAGCAACACCAGCAACACGATGTCCATTAGCGGGGCCGCGCCAATCACTCCGCGGGCATATTTCAACCGCGTGACATATCGGCGCCGCAGAAACGTGGCGTGCCCTGATGTGGTAAAGGATTCCACCTGCATTAGGCATCCACCTCAACATGCATCGCCGGTTTCGACAGAAAGTTCAGGATGTCCACGGAAGCACTCTCCATATCGAGCAATATGGTCTCTAAACGCTGCAGCAAAAAGTTGTAGCCCGCATACAGCGGGATCGCGACCGCGAGCCCGAAAGCTGTTGTGATCAGCGCCTGCCACAGCCCCCCCGCCAAATCGCCCACCTGCACCAACGGAGAATGCTGATGCAATTGCCACAGCGTCTCCATCATACCCAGCACAGTGCCCAGCAAGCCGAGCAATGGGGTCAACTGCGCCATGGTGGCCAACAAGGATAAATTCCGCTCAAGACGCGGAATCTCGGACATACCCGCTTGCTCGATCGCTTGCCGCAACTGATCGCGATCCCGATCACCATGCAGAATCGCCGACCGCATGATATGCGCTACGGGACCGGGCGTTTCTTCGCAGATACTGACAGCCTCAACCACATTGCGCCGTCGCAATACGTTGTAGATCCCTTCCAGAAAGTCATCGGCATTAATTTGTGCGCGGTGCAAGTGAAACAGACGCTCCAAAAAGATGACGGCGCCGATCACGCTACACCCGCCGATCACCCACATCACTAAACCGCCCTTAAAGATCAGTTCCAACATCAGTAAACCCTTTCCCCGAAAACTCTAGGTATCCCCTACCATACGGCGCAGGATCCGCTCAATCCGTTGTTGTGCGTCCGGTGCTGCCGCCACCTCGGCTTCGATCACGCGCTCCAAAATGCGCATGGCTTCGGCGATCTCACCGCGGCCCTCTTTCACGCCCGCGGCAGCAAAGGCTGCGCGTGTGAACCAGACCGAGCCTTCCCGACCCAACTCCGTTCGCTGTTCAATGTAATCGTAAACCACTTGCAGATAATGCGTCAGCGCCTCGTCTTCCTCGCCCAGCTGTTCAAAGCTACGCCCCAACTTATATTCCGCTTGCAGCTTCAAGGCAGGTGAGGCGGTCGCACTATCGATCACCGACTGGAAAGATACGATAGCTTCCCGATAACGCTGCGGACTTTCGCTACCCAGCGTAAACTGACAGTCCCCTTTCCGTCCGCGGGCCATGTCGACCAGCGCATGGTTCGGATAGCGGCGTATCACTTCTTCGAACGCCAGGATCGCGCCGGCGAATTCACCCAAACGACTGAGGGTATCACCCTGCGCAAAGCGTACTTCGGGCATAAGTGGACTCTGCGGGTATTTCTGAGTGAGACGACTAAAGTAATCAATCGCATCCAAGTACGCGCCTCGCTCTACCGCTGCGCGGCCTGCCCAATAGAGCGCGGCGGGCGCATGCACGCCCTGCGGATCCAGCTCCCGTAATCCTACAAAGCGTTCCTCGGCAACGGCGTATTCGCCTCGGTTAAAGTGATACGCCGCCAGCCAAAACAAAACATCCGGTGCCCAACGCGAATGGGGATAACGTCGAATAAACGCTTCGGCCACGTCCAGCGCGGCTTCACTATCGCCCAGCAAATATAAGGACCAACCGCGCATGAAGTCGGCCTGCTCGGCGCTGGGATGACTAGGGAAGTCCGACACCAACAACTCGAAATCAGCCAGGGCCTCTGTGAACATCCCGCGGCGATAACGGATCATGCCGCGCCGATGCAACGCATCAGCAAAAAGCGCACCATTCGGATAACCGCGCATCAGTCGGTTATAGGCGGAGACCGCGCGCTCCCACTCTCCGACTTCCTCTTTCAAGCCGCCCACGCGAAAAGCAGCACGCTCGGCATACAGACTATTCGGAAAGGCATCCTCCATGGCGCGAAATTCTTGTACCGCTTCATCGACCTGACGCTGACGCGCCAACGATTCCGCCGCCTGAAACA
>SLCI01000171.1 GCA_007125875.1 Kiritimatiellia bacterium
CTTCATTGGTCTAAACCAAAAATCAATCTTCCGAGTCGCTGTCTTTCACTTCGCCCTTATCAGCAGAACCGCCTGCGCTGCAGCAGCCACCCGCGGCATGGGCGTCCAATTGGAAGCCAGCTATCAGACCTAACATAACAAACAAAGCCATCAACTTACGCATACTCATCTCCTCTTATTTGGTTAGCAACGCTTACTATGAGGTAAGGTAAAGCCCGAATCGGCATTTGCAAACGAAAAAAGAATAAATGATGAAGCGGGGCATTACTCGCGGGGCGATTCTCCAGAGTCTTGTCCACGATGTATTTACATGCTATCTAGATACTTATGGGAAAACACTATTTTATTTTGGGTGGCAGACGGCTTTTGTTCATGAGTCTTTTGTCGCTTCTGAGCGGCACATTGGCGCATGCCTACGATGTGCGCGACTACGAGGAGGATGCCGGGATCAGTATCAGCATTGTTCGTGACCCCGGCGGCGATGTTTATGGGGGTGGTTTTGAATCGGGCGTGTGGTTGGTGGGTGCCCCATTGTTCGGCGAGCTTTTCGGGCATTGGTTAGTGAATCGGCTGCAAGACGGCAACTATTACAGTGTCGGTATGACGATTCGCTTGAAGCCGAGGACGCCGGTAGCCCCCTTCGTGGGCGGTGGTGGCAGTTATAATGGGCTGACCTCCAATCGAAGTCGTGGCTCATCATCGAATGAGTTCTTCCGCGATCCTGATAGTTCCTATTGGAAGGGGCATGCCGAGGCTGGCGTGCGGCTCTGGTATGGCGGTGGGGCGCAATTTATCGAAGGTGGTTATCGTCGCCATTGGACGGATTCAGGTCGATCATTCAACTACGACTGGTGGTTCCTTGAGTTCGGCCAGTCGTTTTGATATGGACAGGGTTAGATGGGCGACGTAAAACGCCCGTGTGTGATGGTGTATTTGGACCTTTTTGAAAGGATGTTGCCGTGGAATTTGATCGCGAAAGTGGAATATTGCTGCACCCAACGTCGTTGCCAGGACCTTATGGTATTGGTGAAATAGGTCCGCAGGCGCGCCAGTTTGTGGATCGTCTCGAACGCATGGGACAACGCCTATGGCAGATCCTGCCGCACGGTCCCACCAGTTATGGCGATTCCCCGTACCAGTCTTTATCGACGTTTGCGGGCAATCATCTGCTGATCAGCTTTGACGACTTGGTGGCGGAAGGCTTGTTGAATGCGGACCGCCTCAAGAAGTTTCCCGAATTTCCTGATCATGAGGTCGACTACGGCCCGGTGATTGAGGCGCGCATGGAGGTCTTGCGGTCGGTTTGCCGCACGTTTGAGCGCAAGGCGTCGGACGAGATGAAGCACGCTTATCACGAGTTCTGCCGTCGCGAGGCCTTCTGGCTCGAGGATTATGCTCTCTTTTACGCGCTGAAGGATGCCCATGATTTGCGGCCTTGGACGGAATGGCCTCGTGAATTGGGTCTACGTGATCCGATGGCACTGGATGAGGCTCGTCGTAAATACAACACCGCGATTCGAAACGTAAAGATTCAGCAATTTCTGTTTGATCGCCAATGGCAGGCGTTGCGCGCTTATGCGCATCAACATCGCGTCAAATTGATCGGTGATATCCCGATTTTTGTGGCACATGACAGCGCCGATGTCTGGGCGAATCCCGATTTGTATTATCTTGATGGGAATGGACAACCGATTGTGATCGCCGGCGTACCGCCCGATTACTTTAGCGCGACGGGGCAGCGCTGGGGTAATCCGCTATACCGTTGGGACATTCACGAGCATACCGGTTATGATTGGTGGATTCGTCGCATCAAAAAGATATTCGAAATGGTTGATATCGTACGTATCGATCACTTCCGCGGGTTCGAGGCGTATTGGGAAATTCCTGCCCATGAACCAACGGCGATGAACGGGCGCTGGGTGGATGGTCCCAAGGGTGCGATTTTCGATGCGATGATCAAGGCGATTGGGCAACTGCCCATCATCGCCGAGGATCTGGGCGTCATCACTGAGGGCGTTGAGGCGCTGCGAGATCATTATCATTTCCCAGGCATGCGGATTCTGCAATTTGCGTTCGGCAATGACGCCAAGGCGGCTGATTACCGACCGGAAAGCTATCCCCCCAATTGCGTCGTCTACACCGGAACCCATGACAATGACACGACCGTGGGTTGGTTCTGGAGCAATGCGGGCGAAAATAGTACCCGCACACAAGAAGAGATTGAGGCTGAGCGCCAAACCATCTTGGCTTATGTGCAAACCGATGGTAGCCAGATTCATTGGGACATGATCTCACTGGCAGCCAAATCCAATGCGTCGACGGCCATTTATCCTTTGCAGGACCTGTTGGGGCTCGGTTCCGAGGCTCGTATGAACGTACCTGGTGTTGAGGGCGGCAACTGGCGCTGGCGATTCCGTTGGGATCAGTTGAACGACGAGATTCAACAACGCCTGTACGATGTCTGCGAATGGTCCGGTCGCATCCATTGACCTGAATAAATATGTCCCCGAATGCGTCTAACCCCTTGAATGCCGACGGGGAGGCGGTGGATGTTCCCCGTCTGGTGCAATTGGCAAAAGAAGGCAATGAAGCCGCGTTTGGGGAACTGATGCAGGCATATTACGCCAGAGTGTACGGGCTGCTAAAAGGCATCGTCCGCCATGAGGATGATGCCCGTGATCTCTCCCAGCAGGTATGGGTGAAGGTCTGGCACAAACTGGACAGCTTCAAGGGGGATAGTGACTTCTATACCTGGCTGTATCGAGTCGCCACATTTGCGGGCTTGGATTTTGTCCGGAAACGCAAGCGGCAGCGCGAGGTCGAGCTGAGCGAGGCGATGGAGCCTAATCGTGATGCCGACGCAATCCTGCCGCCGAGCCTGACTTCACGTCCAGACTCCGCCGCGCAGACTGCCGAGATTCAGACCGTCTTCGAACGCGCGTTGGAAACCTTGTCGCCAGAGCATCGCACCGCGCTGATGCTGCGCGAGGTCGAAGGACTGTCCTATGATGAAATTGCGCAGGTAACGGGTTGCCGGCGTGGCACCGTCATGTCACGCATCTTCTATGCGCGGAAGAGCATTCAAGAGCAACTGAAGGATGTACGATGAATAAAGAGCGCGCTGAATATTGGTTAAGTCAGGCCCTCGATGGTGAGTTGTCGCCTCGTCGGCAACGTCGCCTTGAAAAGGCGCTGGCCAAGGATCCCTCGCTCGCTGATCTGCGGGAGCAGTGGCTAGCGATTGGACTATCCTGTCGCGCACAAACCGTTGAACCTCCCCAAACGCCCGAGGCCGCTTGGCAAGATGTTCAACGCGCCATACGTTTGAGTGCGGATGAATCGACGCAGCGCAGTCCATCGTTTTTTGGGGGGCTCTGGCGGTGGAGCCTCTCCGCCGCGGCCGTGTTGATGCTTTCCGTGGGCATTTGGTGGGGCTCGCGCCCCGTGGACTACACGCGGGCCGTCATTCCGCTGGCAGAGCGGACGCAGGTGGAGTGGGTCGAAAGCGATTTGCCCGATGCGATTTCGATGGTGTATGAAGATGGGGATACAGGCATCACCGTGATTTGGGTTATGATGGATGACGTGCAAGAGGATAATGGCCATGCGGGTTGAAAAAAAAGTGTATCGATGGATTGCCTTACTGCTGCTTTGTGCCGGTGTGGGGCCGGCAGGTTGGATGCAGGCAGCCGACGGACAGACTGTGACCGTCGAGGCCATGCTCATTCATGCATCGGACCGTCCAGCCGCCCTTGACGCCCGGATGGATCGGGTAGAGTATCGGCTGCGACGCATTTTCCAGTTCGAGCATTACGGGCTGCTCAATATCATTCAAAGCGCGATGACGTTGCCCTCGCAGGCGCGACTCGACATCGGGCATGGCTACGTCTTGAATATTGATGCCAGTCAGCGTGATGGGCGCGTGCGCGCTCAAGTGGAGTGGTATCAGGGTTCAACACGCCTATTGAGCACGTCCGTGCAACAACGGCGCAATGTGCCTGCGATTCTGGGCGGGCCACCGCATGATGGCGGTACATTGATTCTCGTGCTTGAATTCCGCTAGCCTACGTGTTGTCGTTCTTGGATACAGGGGGAGAGAAAGGGATTAGATGAAAGGCATTATTTTAGCGGGCGGCTCGGGCACACGGTTGTATCCGATCACACAGGTGGTTAGTAAACAGTTGTTGCCAGTTTACGATAAGCCCATGATTTACTATCCGCTTTCGGTCCTTATGTTGGCGGGTATCCGCGAAATCTTGATCATATCAACGCCACAGGATTTACCGCTCTTCAAGAAACTGCTGGGCGATGGTAAGCAAATTGGCCTTGAGCTGTCCTATGCTGAACAGCCGCGACCGGAAGGCTTGGCACAGGCCTTCGTGATCGGCGCCGATTTTATCGGGTCGGAGCCGGTCGCCTTGGTGCTGGGTGACAATATCTTTTTCGGTCATGGCCTACACGCTAAGCTGCGCGAGGCGGGCAGTCTAAAAACGGGCGGGCTTATATTTGGTTACGCGGTGAAGGATCCGGAGCGATATGGCGTGGTTTCTTTTGATGGGGAAGGGCGCGTGCTCGATATTGAGGAGAAACCCACCGAACCCAAGTCGCGCTACGCGGTGCCGGGGCTCTACTTCTACGATAATCGCGTCGTTCAGTATGCGCGCGACCTCAAACCCTCGGCGCGTGGGGAATTGGAAATCACCGATATCAATCGCATCTATTTACAGCAAGGGGAACTTCATGTTGACTTGCTTGGACGCGGGTTCGCTTGGCTCGACACCGGCACCCATGAATCATTGTTGCAGGCGTCCGACTATGTGCAGACGGTAGAAGAGCGGCAAGGCCTGAAGATCGCGTGCATCGAGGAAATTGCGTTTCGCAAAGGTTGGATTTCGGAAGAGGACGTGTTGGCGCTGGCTGGGCCGCTGGCTAAGAATGGCTATGGGCAATACCTCATCGATGTTATCCAGGAAGTTCGGGAGAATCATTAATGGCCACTTTAGAAGCGATACCGGGCAAGCTCGATGGCGTGCTGTTGGTTAAGCCCAAGATCTTTGCCGATTCACGTGGCTCGTTCACCGAAACGTTTCATGCCGTTAAATATCGCGATCTGGGAATCGAGAAAGAGTTTGTCCAAGATAATGTTTCAGTCTCCAAGCAACACGTGTTGCGCGGACTCCACTTTCAACGCCGCTATCCGCAAGGCAAGTTAGTGTTTTGCGTGGTCGGCGAGATCTACGATGTTGCGGTCGACATACGTCCCGACTCAGCGACGTTTGGTCAGTGGGAAGCGCATCGGTTAAGCGCCGAAAATTACCATCAACTCTTCATCCCCGCTGGATTTGCCCATGGCTTTCTTGTTCTAAGCGAGACGGCCACCGTGACCTATAAGTGCACGGACATCTATCGCCCGGACGACGATGCCGGCATCCGTTGGGATGATCCGGCCTTGGCGATCGAGTGGCCGGTCACAACACCGATTCTTTCGGACAAAGATCAGCAGCTACCTTTGCTGGATAGTTGAAGCGCGTCATGTGCCCGACCAAGTTGAACGTTGGGCAAGGCCGTCCTATCATAGCGGTGTTTGTCATCAAACTCACGGTTCGCAAAATGATGTACCATGCCTAATACCAGTTGCTATAATTTTTCGGTACATTCTCAGGGCAACACAGAGAGGCTGTCTCAAAACCTGACTCATCTTGGATTTAAGGATGCGGTTCACCTTTTCCATGAAGCAGCGGTAGGGCGAGGCTGCCCGCCCGTCCTCCGGCGGGTCTCGCCGAGCCGCTGGAGCAGGCACAAGATCAAGGATCTGCCCATGTTCGGATCATACTCACGGCTCATCCAGAGGATTCGCCCTACCAAATTGGGACGAGAC
>SLCI01000132.1 GCA_007125875.1 Kiritimatiellia bacterium
GGGATCGGCGCACCCCAGTAGCGTTGCCGACTGATCAGCCAGTCGCGCAGGCGATACTGAACTTGCGGTCCGCCAAATCCCTGCGATTCCGCGTGGGCTGCCATTTCGGGAATGGCCTCGCGATTGGGTTTGCCGGTGAAGGGTCCCGAATCGACCACGATACCATCCTCGGTGTAGGCGTCGTCCATTTCGTCCAGCACCAGGGTCTGTTCCGAATTCTGGATCGAAAGGCGGATGGGTAAATCGTATTTCTTGGCGAATGCCCAGTCACGCGTATCATGCGCCGGTACGGCCATAACAGCGCCCGCACCGTATTCGACCAACACATAATCCCCAATCCACAACGGGATCTTTTCCTGATTGTAGGGGTTCATGACGTAGCGACCAGTGAACACGCCGTTCTTTTCGCCCTCGGCCGTTCGCTCGATCGAGCTGAGCCGTCCCGCCTCCTGTACGAATTTGAGCACGGCCTCCTCTTCCGGTAATCCGCGGACCATGTCGGCCAAGCCCGGATACTCGGGGGCCAACACCATGTAAGTGCAACCATAGATGGTGTCGACGCGCGTGGTGAAGCAGGGCACCTCGGGTTGTGAATCCGTCTGGCCATCTGTGCGGGGCACCAAGGGGAAATTGATGCGGGCACCCTCGCTGCGGCCAATCCAGTTTTCTTGCATGGATTTGACGCGCTCAGGCCAGCCGTCGAGTTGATCCAAATCATCGAGCAGGCGTTGCGCGTAATCCGTGATCTTGAAGAACCACTGCGAGAGCATCTTCTTCTCAACCTTTGCCCCGGAACGTTCGGCGGTGCCGTCGGGCAGCACTTGTTCATTCGCGAGCACGGTTTGATCAACCGGATCCCAGTTGACGGCCGCCTCCTTTTTGTAGGCCAGCCCTTTCTCGTACAACTTCAGAAACAGCCACTGCGTCCAGCGATAGTAGTCGGGCTCGCACGAGGTGACCTCCCGCTCCCAGTCATAGCAGCAGCCCCAGGCGCGCAGTTGCTGCTTCATCACGGCAATATTATTCAGGGTGCTCTTGCGCGGCGGTGTGCCCGTTTTGATCGCGGCATTTTCAGCGGGTAAACCGAATGCGTCCCAGCCCATCGGGGTAAGCACGCGCCAACCCTGCATCTTTTTGTAGCGGGCGACCGCGTCGCCAATGATGTAGTTCCGACCGTGACCCACATGCAGTGTGCCAGAAGGGTAGGGGAACATCATCAGGCAGTAATATTTGCGCTCAGCCGAGGAAACATCCGTTTGGAATAGCCCTTCGGACTCCCAGTAGGTTTGCCACTTTGCTTCAATTTCCGTAAAGGGATATTGCTCTTTCATCTTGACCCATCCATTTCAGTTAAAAGGAATGGGCACGATAGCAAATTCGCCCGAAATGGGAACCACCGAATCCGGATGGGCTGTCGCTCGGGATAACGAAATGCGAAACGTCCCGCACCTACTTGCCGTGAGTCGGTGCGGGACTTCGCTGATAGAGTCTGCGGGAGCTTTAGGAGCAGCCCATTGAGTTGCCGCAATTGAAGCAGCGATAGCAGGCGCCGTTCCGGACGGTTATCGAGCCACAGGTATCACAAATCGGCGCGTCTTCCATGAAGTGGGTAAACTGGTCGTCCAACTTCTTTAGTGCTTCGCGCTGTGTAGCGGTTTGCGCTTTCGATGCCACCTCGGCCACGCTGGGCAAGGTGTCTTCGTCATCGTCGGTAACCGCAGCATTGCCTGCATTGAACCCCTTCACGAACGTCAATCCCAGCCAGCGGAATATATAGTCCATCAGTGACTTGGCAATGGGGATGTCCGGGTTCTTGGTGAAGCCGCTTGGCTCAAATCGCGTATGCATGAACTTGGTGGCGAGCGTTTGAATATCGACGCCATACTGCAAACAGATCGAGATCGCAGTGCCAAAGGCGTCCATTACGCCTCCGATCGTGCTACCTTCCTTGGCCATGGTAATGAACAGTTCGCCGGGGCTGCCATCTTCGTATAGGCCGACGGTCAGATACCCTTCGTGCCCGCCGATCTCGAATTTATGCGTGATCGATTTACGCGTATTCGGGAGACGCCGACGCAGCGGGTGTGCTTTGGTCCCATTCGTGCTGGTCTTGGCCGGTTCGGCTTTCTTCTCGCCTTTGCCGGTGCTGACTGGTTGGCTGCGCTTGCAGCCGTCGCGATAGATCGCTAAGGCCTTGAGTCCGCGGCGCCAACCTTCGACATAGGTATCCATGATTTCTTCAATTGTAGCATGCTCGGGCATGTTTACGGTTTTGCTGATGGCACCCGAGAGGAAAGGTTGAACCGCCGCCATCATTTTGACGTGGGCCAAGTATGGAATGAATCGCTTGCCGTTGCGGGGCTTGAAGGCACAATCGAAGACCGCGAGATGCTCGGGCCGCAGACTTGGCGCACCTTCGATCGTGTCGTTCTCGTCGATGTACTCGATGATCTTGTCGATCTGCTCTTCTGTGTATTCGAGTCGCGTGAGTGCCTGTCGCACCGTCTTGTTGACGATCTTGAGCATGCCGCCGCCGGCGAGCAGCTTGTATTTCACTAAAGCGATGTCGGGCTCCACGCCGGTGGTGTCGCAGTCCATCATGAAGCCAATGGTGCCGGTCGGAGCCAGCACGGTGACTTGCGCGTTGCGGTATCCGAATCGCCGTCCCAACTCGACGGCTTCATCACCGCAAGCATGCGCCGCCTCAACCAGATAGCCGGGCGCGCTCTTTTCAATCTGCTGAATCGCGTCGCGATGCATTTTCAGCACTTCGGCCATGGGTTCGCGATTCTCGTCATAGCCTTCGAACGGGCCGTGGTGCGCAGCGAGACGCGCGGATTGACTGTAGGCCTGCAAGTGCATGATCGCGGTAATAGCCGCCGCAATGCCGCGTCCTTCATCGCTGTCATAGGGTAGGCCATATGACATCAGCAGCGACCCCAAATTCGCGTAGCCTAGGCCCAGCGTACGGTACACGTGACTGCGCTCGGCGATCGATTCGGTGGGATAGCTGGCGTGGTCGACTTCGATTTCCTGCGCTGTGATATAGATGTCCACGGCGGATTTGAAGCGCTCCACATCAAAGCGTCCATCCTTGTCGATGAACTTCATCAGGTTGAGGGACGCCAAGTTGCACGCCGTATTGTCGAGGAACATGTACTCGCTACAGGGATTAGAGGAGTTAATCGGGGCACTGTTGCTGCAGGTATGCCAGCGTTGGATGGTGTCCTCATATTGCACGCCTGGATCTCCGCAGATCCAGGTGCCTTCCGCCATCCATTTAAGTAGATCGCGCGCCTTATAGGTTGGTCCTTCTTTGTCAGGATCCGTGACGTGACGGGTGGTCCAATTCTGGTCGTCGATCGCGGCCTGCATGAACGCATCGGTCACACGAACACTCAAATTTTCGTTTTGGAAACAAATGGAACCATACGCTTCGCCGTTAAAGTCGCCGTCATAGCCGGCCTCGATCAGTGCCCAAGCTTTTTTCTCTTCGTTGGCTTTGGCTTGGACGAATTCCTTGATGTCCGGATGCCAATCCTTCAGCGTGTTCATTTTGGCGGCGCGGCGCGTTTTGCCGCCTGACTTCACCACGCTGGCAATAGAGTCATACACTTTTAGGAACGATAGGGGGCCACTGGGACGGCCACCGCCACTGAGCTTTTCCTTGGAGCTGCGGATGGTGGAGAGGTCGGTGCCTGTACCGCTACCGAACTTGAAGAGCATCGCTTCGCTTTGGGCCAGCTCCATAATTCCTTCCATCGTGTCATCGACCGATTGAATGAAGCACGCGGAGCACTGCGGATATTCGTATTGGGTGGAGGCCCGTTCGACTCGTTGAGTTTTCGGGTTGTAAAAGTAGGTGCCCACGCCACTGTCTTTGCCGACACCATAGATATGGTGCAGGCCGCAGTTGAACCAGACTGGGGAATTAAACGCACCGTACTGGTGCAGGCAGAGCGTGGCGAGTTCGTCGTAGAAAATCTCGGCGTCCTCGGCCGAGGCGAAGTAGTTATCTTCAATGCCCCAGTCCGTGATGGTGCGCGCCACGCGATGAATCAGTTGTCGGACAGAATACTCGCGCTCGTCCGTCTTGATTTCGCCATAGAAGTACTTTGAGGCGACGACGTTAGTCGCTAACACCGACCAGGATTTGGGCACCTCGACATTTTCCTGTTCGAAAATGATCTGTCCTTTGTCGTCGCTGATGCCGGCTGTGCGAAGTTCCCATTCAACTGTATCGAATGGGTCAACTCCTGCCTGGCTGAAGATGCGCGGAACAGAAATCCCCTTGCGTTGCGCCTTGCGCTTGCCGCCCGTACCACTCTTCACTCCTTTGCGGGCAGGCTTGTTTTCGACCTCATTCAGCTCAACAGCGGCACGTGTTTCCAGCATGGGGACCCTCCTTTTTGGGTAAGTAAGTGACAATCAAAGTGTTAAGAATCGATACCAATCACCACAACATGTAGTTAATTCGAGCAGTTTCTTAGGCTATTATAACAATATGTAGTGGTTCAATCTTTTTGTGTAAAATCCTGCCATTTCTTTGGCGGACGGCTTGCGCAGTGAGTTGGTTTTCTCTACCCTGTGAGGAAGGTTAAGGCTGGGTATCTGTGTAGAAATGCTGCCGTTGTGAACCGTTTGATTCGACTATTTCGTTGGCCATTGAAGCTTGGTTTTTTTAAAAAAATCACGGCCCACGTCATTATTGTGACCTTGGTTGCTGGTATTTCCATTGCCGTTGCGACGGCGTTCCAGTTTCGGCAGGAGCTCTATCGGATCGAATATGACACCGCCTACATGGTGTACTCGGCGCTGGTCAGCCACTTGAATAATCACTATGACCGGCACGGAGCCTACGTTCCCCGCACACTGGATCATGACATGCTGCGCCAATTCATGCACTTGGGGGCGCACGCGGATCACGAGCTCGCTCATCGGCCGACGCATGTGGTGATTTATGATCAGACGGGCCGAATCCGATACGAATATGCCGAACAAACGCTCGACTCTCCAGCTGAAGCGCTCACACCGGTCACGTTGCCGGTTGTTCCCTCTTTGCAGCACGAGGGGTTGGCGCCGTTCATAGAGGTAACGGGGCCGATTGATGCTGGCGCGCCAGAGCGTGGCTATGTGGCGATTATGATCCCAACCTCCATTCGGGATCAGCTGATACGTTTGGTTACCCAGTCGGCGCTTATTTTGTTGGTCGTGTTGACGGTAACGATTCTGCTTTCGCTCATCTTTACGCGCCAAGTGTTGGCGCCGATCCGCACTTTAACCCTGGCGGCACGTGCCGTGCATCGCGGTGATTTTACGCAGCAGGTAAAAGTCATGACGGACGATGAAATCGGTGAGCTGGCCACGACGTTTAACGATATGATTTTTGCGATGGATCGTCGTATGGATGTCATGCACCGCATGCAGGATTGGGCTGTTCGTATTGGCCGCCAAATGGATACGAAGCGGCTGTTTGAGGCACTCGGTGAGATGTTTGAGCGCATGTCGGCGGCCGACTCGTACCGGTTGTATCTGCAAGATGCGGATGCGGATCGTTTGGTGACGCGATTGGAGTACGGGGCGGATCGACTGCCCTCTGAGGAGAGGGATTCCTTGGCCCGCATGGCCTTGCGGGAACGATGGACGATGTACCTAAAAGAAGATGGTACCGCTGACAATGAGCCCACGGATGTCTCGGAGCTGGCGATCCCGCTGTTGTCGGGTAAACATCGTGTGGGTGTGATTCGGATTGGTCGCAAACATGATCGTTCGCTCTACGACGACGATACCTTAACCATTTTGCAAACACTTGCGCAGCA